>NZ_JBEORG010000014.1:0-155063 GCF_040302145.1 Spirillospora sp. NPDC127506
GAGTGGCACGCACCGGGCCGGTGGACGGACAGACCAGTGACGAGACCGCTGGTCAGGCTTCTATCAAGTCACGAACACCGGCCCGGGGCGCACCCCGCAGACACCACCGGCAGGCCGACAGATCCCGTCAAAGACACTCAACAACAAGGTCGCGGTTCCAAAGAGCCAGCCCCACCGGCAGCGTCTACATCCCTAGTCTCACTGGGTTCCAGGGGGTCGCCCCCCTGGGCTAACCCTGCCAGGGCAGGTAGCGGTCTGCGCGGCGGGGGCGGGCGCGGAGGCCGGTGGATTCGACGGCGAGGATGCGGTCGAAGCGGAAGGCGCGGACGCCGCGGCGCATGCGGCACCAGCCGACGAGGTACCAGTGGTCGCGGTGGACGAGGCAGGTGACGGGTTCGACTTCGCGGATCGTGACGTTGGCTCCGGCGTCGCCGTAGCAGAGCCGGACGACGCGGTGGTCGGTGATGGCGGCGGCGATCACGCGGGCGCGGTCGGAGGTGGAGGCGTCGAGGGGCGTGGTGAGGGTGGCGAGGGTGGTGGTGACGACGTCGTCGTGGGGGGCGGTGTCGAGGAGGGTGTGGAGGGCGCGGCGCGCGGTCGTGGCCTGCGGGCCGGTGCCGAGGTGCGCGAGGGACAGCGCGAGGGCGGCGATCTCGGCGGCGGTGAGGGGGGCCGGCGCGGTCTGGGGGTGCGTCGCAACGTTCGCCATGGTTCGATCATACGTTCGAACACTGACATTTTGCAGGGTCGGGGGACGGCCGGATCGCGTCGTGTGACGCAGGGCGGGACGGAGATCGCCGCGCGGTTGAGAAGGCGGCCTCGCATGGGGAAAACTGAGGCTCCAAAAGTGCTCTATTCGGGGGAATCGGGGGCGAACATGGGTCGACCGCGGACCGGCGTTGAGTGACGCGCGCGTGACCGGCCCCCCGATGAGCCGCGAGGAGGTCGACCGGACGCTGGCACGGCTCCGGGACGAGAAGGAGCGCATCGCCGCCGCGCTGCTCGAACTGGAGTCCCACCAGGGGTACCAGCTGCTGGAGGGGGCGACGTTGACCGGCGAGACTCGGCGCGTGCAGTCCGGCGTGCGGTCCCGCATGGCGTCGCTGTGGACGCTGTTCGACCTGTACGGGCGCGTGGTCGACGCCGCCGGGGAGCTGCGGGCCCGGCATCCGAGGCCGGGGCAGGCGCAGCTCGCGGAGCTGAGCCGGCTGCTGGCCGGGCCGTCGGTGGAGCTGCCGGTCCGGGAGGTGCCGCTGGAGCGGCGGACGCTGCTGGCCGTCCCGTCCGGGGAGCGGCTGACGCTGCGGGCGGCGGTCGACCGGATGACGCCGCTGTACGAGGAGGTCGCCCGGTCGGTCGCGGCGCTCGACGCGGTCTGGTCGACGCTGCTGTCCCGGCTCGCGGAGGTCGAGGCGGAGCGGCGGACGGCCGCCGGGCTGCTCGAATCCCTGGGCGGGGCCGACCCCGAGTTCGACCGGCTGTGCGAGGAGCTGGAGTCGGTCGCGGCCGTCGTGCGCGCCGACCCGCTGGCGCTGGCCCGGGACGGCCGGGCCGACACCGCGCGGCTCGACGCGGTCCTGACCGGCCTGGCGGGGGTGCGCCGCCGGCTGGAGGAGGCGGAGCGGCTGCGCGACGGGTTCGCCGACCGGATCCGCGGGATCTCCGCCGTCCTGGAGTCGCTGCGCGAGGCGGAGGCCGAGGCGCGCGCGGTCCGCGACGAGGTGCTCGCCAAGATCGCCTCCCCGGTGCTGCCCGACCTGCCCGACATGGCGGCGGGCCTCGCCGACCGGCTGGCCGCGGTGGCCGCGCCCGGGCGCGGCGGCTGGCACGACCTGGCCGAGCGGGTCGCGGGCCTGGAGCGGGCGGCGGCCGCGGCGCTGGAGCGGGCCCGCGAGGCCGCGGGGGTGATCCGCGGGCTGCTGGACCGCCGCGAGGAGCTGCGCGGCCGGCTGGAGGCCTACCGGGTGAAGGCCGCGCGGCTCGGCCACGCCGAGGACGCCGAACTGGCCCGGATCTACGAGCAGGCCCGCGAGCTGCTGTGGACCTCGCCGTGCGACCTGCGGAGCGCGACCGTGTCGCTGTCCGGATACCAGCGGGCCATCATGGCGCGGGCGAAGGGAGCGCAACGATGAGCCAGTGCACCGAGCCCGGCTGCGGCGGAACCGTCGACGGCGGCTACTGCGTCCTATGCGGCGTGGCGGCCTCCCCCGGAACCCCGGCTCCGTCCGCGGCGGCCGGGTGCGCGCGGCCCGGCTGCGGCGGGACGATCTCGGACGGCTACTGCGACGTCTGCGGCAGCCCGCCGGAGAGCGCCGCGCCCGCCGTGCCCGCGCCGCGCCCGCCCGCCGAGCGGCCCGCCGACGCGTGCGGGCAGGCCGGCTGCACCGGGACGGTCATGGACGGCTACTGCGATGTGTGCGGCTCGCCGCCCGCGCGGACGTCCCGCGTCCCGACCGCGAGCACCCGCACCGGCAGCACGCGCACCGGCAGCACGCGCACCGGGTCGTCGCGCTCGTCCGGCCGCCGCGGGATGCTCGGCGCGGGGCTGGTCGAGGTGCCGCGCGTCCCGTACCGGGACCCGTCGAGCGCGGTGATGAGCGACCCGCAGGTCGCGGAGAACAAGCGGTACTGCAGCAGCTGCGGCGAGCCCGTCGGCCGGGGCCGCGGCGACCGGCCCGGCCGGACGGAGGGCTTCTGCCCGAAGTGCGGCACCCGGTTCTCCTTCACCCCGAAGCTCAGCCCCGGCGACCTGGTCGGCGGGCAGTACGACGTGCTCGGCTGCCTCGCGCACGGCGGGCTCGGCTGGATCTACCTCGCCAAGGACCGCAACGTCAGCGACCGCTGGGTGGTGCTGAAGGGCCTGCTGGACAGCGGCGACGCCGACGCGATGGCCGCGGCGGCCGCCGAGCGCGCCTACCTCGCCGAGGTGGAGCACCCCAACATCGTCAAGATCTACAACTTCGTCCAGCACGGCGGCGACGGCTACATCGTGATGGAGTACGTCGGCGGCGAGTCGGTCAAGGACATCCTGCTGCGCCAGCCGCAGCCGCCCGGCGAGAAGCACCTGCCGCTCGCGCAGGCGATCGCGTACGGGCTGGAGTCGCTGCGGGCGTTCGAGTACCTGCACGCGCAGGGCCTGGTCTACTGCGACTTCAAGCCGGACAACGTGATCCAGTCCGAGGAGCAGCTGCGGCTGATCGACCTCGGCGGCGTCCGGCGGCTGGACGACCCGGACGGCGCCGTCTGGGGCACGGTCGGCTACCAGGCGCCCGAGATCGCCGACGACGGGCCGTCGGTCTCCTCCGACCTGTACACGGTCGGCCGCACGCTGGCCGTGCTGAGCTTCCCGTTCCGCGGCTACACCCGCCGGTACGCCCACTCGCTGCCGCCGCGCGAGGACGTCCCGGTGTTCCAGCGGTTCGAGTCGTTCCACCGGTTCCTGCTGCGCGCGACGCACCCCGAGCCGGACGAGCGGTTCCAGGACGCGGCGGAGATGGCGGAGCAGCTCACCGGCGTGCTCCGGGAGGTCCTCGCCGCCGAGGACGGCGCCCCGCGGCCCGCCCCGTCCGGGCTGTTCGGGCCGGAGCGGTTCACCGCCCGGATGGCGGGCGGGGACGCGGAGGAGCCGGCGCTGCCGCCCGTCCCGCCGGACGCGGCCGCGGCCGCGCTGCCGGTTCCGCTGGTGGACGGGACCGACCCCGCCGCCGCGTTCGTGTCCGGGCTGTCCGCGCTGGAGCCCGCGCAGGTCGCGGAGGCGGCGGCGAACGCGCCGGCGCGCACCCCCGAGGTCCGGCTGGCGCTCGCCCGCGTGAAGACCGAGCTGGGCGCGGTGGACGAGGCCGGCGCGCTGCTCGCCGAGCTGGCCGCCGAGCGGCCCGGCGACTGGCGGGTCGACTGGTACCGCGCGGCGGGGCTGCTCGCGCGCGGCCGGATCACCGAGGCGGAGCCGCTGTTCGACCGGCTGTACGGGCTGCTGCCCGGCGAGGCGGCGCCGAAGCTGGCCCTCGCGTGCTGCAGGGAGCGGACCGCTCCGGGCGACGCGGCCCGCCTGTACGAGACCGTGTGGCGCACCGATCAGAGCTACCTGACCGCGGCGTTCGGCCTGGCCCGGGTGCGCCTCGCGGCGGGCGACCGCGCCGCCGCGGTGGCCGCGCTCGACTCGGTGCCGAGGATCTCCATCCGGTACGTGCCCGCGCAGGTCGCGGCGGTGGCGACGGCGGTGCGCGGGCGGCCGCCCGCGGAGCTGTCGGCGGCCGAGCTGGTCGCCGCCGGGGACCGGCTCGCCGCGCTGGACCTGGACGCCGAGCGCCGCGACCGGCTCGCCGCCGAGGTGCTGGAGGCCGCGCTCGGCCGGCTGCTCGCCGGGGGCGGCTCGGCGGGCCGCCCGGCGGGCGGGTCGCTGCTCGGCGCCCCGTTCACCGAGACCGCGCTGCGCCGCCTGCTGGAGGCGACGTACCGGGAGCTCGCGCGCCGCACCCGCGACCGGGACGAGTGCCGCCGGCTCGTCGACTCCGCCAACGCCGTACGCCCGAGGACGCTGCTGTGACCGATGACCAGACCGGAGCCGGGCCCGCCGCGGCCGGCCGCGCTCCCGCCGCTCCCGCCGGCTCCGCCTCCGCCGACCACGCCAAGGCGGCGGAGCTGTCGTGCCCCGAGTGCGGCGAGATCGTCTACGCGGAAGAGCTCTTCTGCGAGAAGTGCGGGCACCGGCTCGGCGAGGCCCCCGCCGCGCAGCCCCCGCCGGGCGGGACGGCGGCGCAGGAGCCGTCCGCCGCGCGGCCGTGCGCCGGCTGCGGCGGGACGGCGGTCGACGCCGACGGCTACTGCGAGCACTGCGGGCTGCGCCAGCCCGCGGAGCACGACCACGTCGAGCTCGCGCTGCCGGCGCCCGGCGACGGCGGCGGTCCGGCGCCGGCGGCCGGCGCCAGCGACCGCGGCCGCCGCTACAGCCGCAACGAGGACGCGCTCGCCCTCGCCGCGCACGCCGCCGGGGTCGCGGCCGTCGTGTCCGACGGCGTCGGGTCGTCGCAGCGGCCCGAGGACGCCTCCCGCACGGCCGCCGACACCGGCGCCGCCGAGCTGGTGGCGCGGCTGGACGCCGGCGACGACCCCGAGGACGCCACCCGGCAGGCGGCGCTGCGCGCGGCGGAGGCCGTCGCCGCGCTGGCCACCTCCCCGGCGGACGCGCCGTCCTGCACGTACGTGTCGGCGGTGACCCGCGGCGCGACCGTCACCGTCGGCTGGGTCGGCGACAGCCGCGCCTACTGGCTGTCCGCCGGCGGCGCCGCGGAGCCCGCCGCGGACGGCGACCCCGGCGGGACGGCCCTGGACGCCGCCGAGGTCAGCACCGGCGACATGGCCGAGCTGGGCCCGTCCCGCCGGCTCACCGAGGACGACTCGTGGGCGGCGTTCATGGTCGCCGAGGGCTCGCTGAGCGAGGCGGAGGCGGAGGCGCACCCGAACGCGCACGTCATCACCGCGTGGCTGGGCGTGGACGCCGGTGAGGTGCGCCCGCACGTCGCGACGTTCCGCCCGGCCGGCCCCGGCACCCTCCTGGTCTGCAGCGACGGCCTGTGGAACTACTTCCCCGCGGCGGGCGACCTGGCCGCGCTGCTGGGCGGGCCCGGCGGCGCGGACGGCGCGCCCGACCCGGCGGCCGACCCGCTCGGCGCGGCGCGGACGCTCGTCCGGCACGCCCTCGACGCCGGCGGCCGCGACAACATCACCGTCGCCGTGATCCCGCTCCCCTCCCCCGCCTCCCACCGCCACGCCGAGAGCCGCGAGACCCCGCAGAGCACGGAGCCCCGATGAGCGAGCCGCAGTTCAGCATCAAGATCGACCAGAACCGGTACCTGCCCGAGGGCGGCCGCGAGGTGCACGCCATCGTGTCCGTCGAGGCGTCCGCCGCGGACGGGCCGCCCGCCGCCTCAGCGGCGAGGGCGTCGGAGGTCGTCATCATCGACACCTCGGGCTCGATGTCCTACCCGGAGACCAAGCTGCGCGCGGCGGTCGCGGCGGCGCAGGTCGCGGTGGACACGCTGCGCGACGGCGTGGAGTTCGCGGTCGTCTCCGGCTCCAACACCGCCTCGATGATCTTCCCGCGGCATCCGGGGCTGGTCCCGGCGACGCCGGAGACCCGCGCGGAGGCCAAGCTCGCGCTGAGCCGGCTGACGGCGTCCGGCGGCACCGCGATCGGGTCGTGGCTGCGGCTGGCAGGCCGGTTGTTCGACACGGTGCAGGGCGGGATCCGGCACGCGATCCTGCTGACCGACGGCAAGAACCAGCATGAGACGCCGGAGGAGCTGGACGCCGCGCTGGCGGCCTGCGGCGGCCGGTTCGTGTGCGACTGCCGCGGCGTCGGCACCGACTGGGAGGTCGCCGAGCTGCGCAAGGTCGCGTCCGCGCTGCTCGGCGGCGTCGACATCGTCGCCGACCCGGCCGGGCTGGTCGCCGACTTCCAGGCGATGACGGAGGCGGCGATGGGCAAGTCCGTCGCCGACGTCGCGCTGCGGGTCTGGACGCCGCGGACCGCGAAGCTGCGGTTCGTCAAGCAGGTGATGCCCACGGTGGAGGACCTCACCGGCAAGCGCGTCGGGTCGGAGCCGCAGGCGGGCGACTACCCGCTCGGCGCGTGGGGCGCCGAGAGCCGCGACTACCACATCTGCGTGGAGGTGGAGCCCGGCCAGGTGGGCGGCAGGGAGCTGCGCGCCGCATGGGTGAAGCTGGTCGTGCCGGGCGCGCCCGGCGAGGAGGCGAAGGTCCTCGCGACCGGCAACGTGCTCGCCCAGTGGACCGACGACGAGGCGCTGTCCACCAAGATCAACCCGAGGGTCGCGGACTACACCGGGCAGGCGGAGCTGGCCGACGCCATCCAGAAGGGGCTGCAGGCCAACCGGGACGGCGACGTCGACACCGCGACGGCGCTGCTCGGCCGGGCCGTGGTGCTCGCCGACGAGGCGGGCAACGACGCGATCACGGCGATGCTGCGCAAGGTGGTGGACGTCGTCGACCCGGCGACGGGCACCGTCCGGCTGAAGCGCAACGTCGACAAGGTCGCCGAGATGGAGCTCGACACCCGGTCCAGCAAGACGGTCCGGACCCGCAAGGACGAGACCGTGACCACCCGGCGAGGCGAGGGCTGAGCATGGCGAGCTGCCCGAGCGGACACACCTCGCAGTCGGCGGACTACTGCGACGTCTGCGGCGAGCGCATCGGCGGCCCGCCGGCCGAAGGGGGCGGCGCGGCCGCGGCGCCGGCGCCCGCCGCCGGGACGCCGTGCCCGGACTGCGGCACGCCCGGCACCGACCGCTTCTGCGAGGCGTGCGGCTACGACTTCGCGACCGGCGGCGGCCTGCCCACGCCGCGGACCGCACCCGCACAAGCCGCGCAGCCCGCACAGGCCGGGCAGCCCGCACAGGCCGGGCAGCCCGCACAGGCCGGGCGGCCGGCGCCGCCCGATCCGCCGCTCCGGGGGCCGTCCGACCCCCGGCCCGCGCCGCAGCCCGACCCGCCGGTGCCGTCCCCGCCCGTCCCGCAGCCGCCAGTCCCGGCGCCTCCGGTGCCGTCCCCGCCCGTTCCCGGGGCGGTGTGGACAGCCGTGGTGACGGCCGACCGCGAGTACTTCGACTCGATCATGGCCGAGGAGGGGCCGGACTCGGCGGCGCTGTCCTTCCCGCCGTACGCGCCGGAGCGGCGGATCCCGCTCACCGGCCGGCAGGTCAGGATCGGGCGGCGCGGCTCGGCGCAGCCGTCCCCGCCCGAGATCGACCTGCGCGAGCCGCCCGAGGACCCCGGCGTCTCCCACGTCCACGCGGTGCTGCTGGCGAAGCCGGACGGCACCTGGACGCTGGTCGACCCCGGCTCCACCAACCGGACCTGCATGAACGGGTCCCTCGACCCCATTCCCTACAACGTGGAGGTTCCCGTCTCCGACGGCGACCGCATCCACGTGGGCGCCTGGACCACCATCACGCTCACCCGAGGCGAGGCGACATGACGGCCGTTCGGCAAGTTCCCCCGGCGGGGCGGTCCCCGGCCTCCGCGCCGCCGGCGCCGTCCGCGCCGCCGGCCCGGCGGCGTTCCGCCGGACGGCTCCGGCGGGCGGACGGCGGCCCGCCCGCCGGCGCCGCGCGGCTGCTGCCCCGCACGGTCGCGGCCCGCGTCCGGACGCTGACCGCGCTGTCGCTCGTCCTGCTCCTGGCCGTGCTCGGCATCGGCTGGGCGGCGATCGCGGACGCCCGCGAGGGCGTGCGGGTCATCGGCCACGACGCGGGCCCGCAGGTCGTCGCGACCGGCGACCTCTACTTCCAGCTCAGCGACATGGACGCGCAGCTCGCCGACGCGCTGCTGATCGGGAACGCGCCGGGCGGCGGGCGCGAGCGGGCGCTCGCGCGCTACGACGACGACCGGCGCAGGGCCGGGGACGCGCTGCTGAAGGCCGCGAAGCTCGCCGACGAGACGACGGAGACCAACACCGCCCGGGACCTGCTGGACGCGCTCGCCCGCTACGAGCGGCTCGCCGGGCAGGCGCTGCTGCTCGACCGGCAGGAGCCGCACGCGTCCGGGCCGCCGTCGCAGAAGGTCATCGACCTCTACCGGCGGGCGACCGACCTGATGAAGCTCGACCTGCTGCCCAAGGCGTACAACCTGACCCTCGACAACGGGACCCTCGTCCGGCACACCTACGAGGACAAGCGGTCGGCGGTCCTGGCGGGCCGCACCTGGCTGCTCGCCGCCGGGCTGGCGCTGCTCGCGACCCTGGCCGGTCTCCAGCTGTACCTCGCCAGACGCTTCCGCCGCCTGCTGAACGTGCCGCTCGCGCTGGCGACCCTCGGCACGCTCGCCCTTGCCGGGGCGGGCGCGCTCATGCTGTCCGGGCAGGCGGACCATCTGCGGAAGGCCAAGGAGGAGGGCTTCGACTCGATCCTGGCGCTCTCCCGCACGCGCGCCATCAGCAACAGCGCGAACGCCGACGAGACCCGCTTCCTGCTCGATCCCGGCCGGGCCGACGCCTACGAGCAGGTGTATCTGAGCAAGTCCCAGACCGTCCTGTACCTGAAGGCGGGCAACTTGACCCAGTACAACGACGCCGTGCAGAAGGGCCTGTCGTTCGAGCCCGGACGGGCGCCGTTCCTCGGGTTCCTCGGCACGGAGGCGAACCGGCCGGCGGAGTCGCCCGAGCAGAGGGCGCGTTTGAAGGACGGCATGGACCAGGCGCTGAGCGCCTACCAGAAGGTCCAGGCGAACGACCGCCGGATGAGGGACCTCGTGAAGGCCGGGCAGCGGGACCGGGCCGTCGCCGCGCGCGGCGCCGCCGCCGCGGACTTCACCCGGTACGACCGGTTCCTGCAGCGGCTGGCGCAGATCCACCAGAAGGCGTTCGACGAGGCCGTTGCGGACGGCGGCGGCGGGACGAGCGGCTGGTACGCCGTCCTGCCCGCCGCGGGCGCCGTGATCGCCCTGCTCGTGCTCGCCGGGGTGCGTCCGCGCCTCGCCGAGTACCGGTGGTCGAAGTGAGGGCGCGGCGCGTGCGGGCGGCCGTCGCCGCCGCGGTGGCCGTCCTCGGCGCGGGCGCGGCGTGCGGCATCGCCGGCGCCGACGCCGGCTCCGTGGCCGGCAAGGACCGGCTCGTCATCGGCGTCAACGGCGACCAGCCGGGCGTCGGCGAACGCGGGGGCGGCGGCTACGCGGGCTTCGACATCGACATCGCCAGGGAGATCGCGAGGCGGCTCGGCGTCACCGGCCCGGACGTGGCGTTCAAGCGGGTGCGGTCCGCGACGCGCGAGGAGATGCTCCAGAACGGCGACGTCGACCTCGTGGTGGCGAGCTACTCCGTCACCCCGGAGCGCAAGGTGAAGGTCTCGTTCGCGGGCCCCTACTACGTCGCCCACCAGGACATCCTCGTCCGCGCGGCGGACGCCCGGAAGATCCTGAGCATCCACGACCTGGCCGGCCGGCGGCTCTGCAAGGTGCGCGGCTCGGTGTCGTTCCCGCGCATCCACGACGAGCAGGGCATCGCGGCGCTGCCGGTCGAGGAGGACGGCTACTCCGCCTGCCTCACCGATCTGGTCGAACGCAGGCTGGACGCGGTCTCCACCGACGACCTGATCCTCGCGGGCCTCGCCGCCAAGGCGTCCGGAAGCGGCCACAGGCTCCGCGTCGTGAACGCGCCCTTCACCGACGAGCCGTACGGCGTCGGCATCCGGAAGGGCGACGTGGACGGCTGCGAGGCGGTGAACAAGGCGATCACCGGCATGTACCAGGACGGTACCGTGCCGAAACTGCTCGGGAAGTGGTTCGGCGACACCGGGCTGAAGCTCACCACCACCGTCCCCCAGTTCGAGGGCTGCGTCTGAACGGCCGCCACGCACAGCGGGGAGCCGGTCACGCAATGACGCGAACGCGCCACTTGAGACCGGATGGTACGGAGATCAGTCGGTTGCGTAAGTTCCGGTCGGCGCGCGTGATCGTAAGTTATGGTCGCGATCAAAACCCGGTCCGGCAATAACCGTCAGGGATGAGGGGTGCCATGACGACGGTCATCCTGGTGGTGATGTGCGTCGTGGTGGGGGCGCTCGAACTCTACGCGGGCAAGCAGAGCCGCGACCAGGCCAACGCGTTCACCCGCCGGATCGACGAGCTGAACGACCAGGTCACCAAGCAGAACAACGTGCTGGTCACGGTCGGCGAGCAGCTCACCGCCGAGCTGTCGCGGGTGAAGCAGGACGTGCTGCCCGCGCTCGACAACCGGCTCCGGCAGAACACCGGGCAGGTCGAGGAGCTGGCGGGCCTCGTCCACCAGGCCGACGACTACCTGCGCACGCAGGCCGGCCGGCTGCGCGAGCTGGAGCAGCAGCGGATCACCCTGGCCGCGCTGCGCCGCAAGCTCGGCGAGGTCGAGACGTCGGTGCGGGCCGTCACCCGGGCGCACGGCGAGTCCGCCTCCGGGAAGGTCGACGCGGCCCTGGAGCGGCTCGCCGACCTGGAGCGCGGCGGCGCGGAGATGCTGGAGCTGCAGCGCACCCTCACCCGCACCCTGGAGGACGTCGAGGACGTCGTCGCCGAGCTGCTCCAGTTCACCGAGGGCGAGCTGGACGACACCGTCACCGCCGCGCTCACCGGCCGCCCCCGCGCCCACGGCGACGCCGTCACCGCCACCGGGCGGCTCTGGACCCGCGACGGCCAGATGGAGGACATCCTCTGCGACATGTACGAGCGGTGCGTGCGGGCGAGCCGGCTGAACGTCCGGTTCCGCACCGCGGAGGGGCCGGACGGCTCCGCGCCCGGCTCCCCCGAGCGGCGCCGCTACTTCCTCGGCGGGCACGCGTCGGAGGACCTCGCCGGGGTGTTCAGCGCGCTGCTCATCTCGACGGGCGCCGACCTGCCGTACAACGGCGTCCACGAGTCCAAGCGCGGGCTCGCGCGGGTGGAGCCGGGCGTCCCGCCGGGGGTCGAGCCGGTGCGGCCGCCGGAGGACGAGGCGGCCCTCAAGTCCCTGCTCCGGACGCTCTCGGAATGCTCCGGCGCCGTCGCGCAGATCGGGCCGCTCATGGCCGTCCGGACGCGGGACGAGCTGCTGTGCGCGGTGCTGACGGCCGCGCAGTCGCTGGAACTGGAGAGCGACGAGGTGTTCTGGGACCCGGCAGCCGCGACCGTCCGGCTGCGGCGGCTGCCGTCCCATCAGCTGTGGGACCTCACCGCCTGGGCGGGCGTGTAGGCGGGGAGGCCGTAGACGCGCACGGTGCGCTCCGCCGGGCCGCCGATGCGCACGTAGAGCGGGCAGGCGGCGGTGCGGGTGAGCGGGTCGACCTCGGCGCACAGCCCGATCCCGGCCGCGCGGTCGAGGAACACCGCGTTCTCCACCGCCCGCGCGCCGCGCACCGCGTACGGGACGGAGTCGGCGTCGCCGGTGTCGAACAGCTCCTCGAACGTCAGCCGGCGCGCGAACCGCATCAGCGCGGCCGCGTCCACGACCCGGCTGCCGATCGCCGCCGCGGGGCCCGCGACGACGATGCCGAAGCTCGGGTTCTCCCGGCCGCGGACGTAGATCTCCCGGTCCGGCTCCAGGCCGCGCCTGCGGTCGGGGATCTGCACGCCGAACCCGGCGTCGCCGTCCAGGTAGGCGGGCGGTCCGAAGCCGCCGGCCGCCGCGCCCGGCCGGACGCGCAGCGCGCCCGACGGCATCTCCCAGCCCGGCAGGTACACGCCGAGGCCGCGCAGCAGCAGCCGCCAGATGGGACGTCCCGTCACGTCCGGCGCGAACTCCATGGGTTCCATCATCCGGCGCGGCGGCTCCCGTCCACAAGATCCTTCCGGGAGCCAGAGCCCTTACCGCGCGGCCTCTGCGCGGCGGGCGGCGGGTCGGCTACCGTTGTAGCGACCGGATCATGACGAGGACGCCGCCGTGAATCTGCAGGACATGATGGTGCGCCGCGACAACTCGTCGCGCACCGTCGACAAGTACCTGATGGCCCACGAGGGGCATGTCATCGCGGTGCGCAAGCACCCCGCCGTCCTGCTGCTGCCCGTCGCGGTCGTCGTGGCCGGGCTGATCGCGTGCGCCGCGGTCAGCGCGGTGACCGGCGTCGCCTGGGTCTGGTGGCTGTGGCTGATCGCGATCGGCTACCTGGTCTGGAAGGTCGTCGCCTGGTCCGTGGAGTTCTTCCTGGTCACCGAGCACCGGGTGATGATCGTCAGCGGCGTGCTCAACCGGAACGTCGTGATGATGCCGCTGTCCAAGGTCACCGACATCACGCTGAACCGGTCCATGGCGGGGCGGATGCTCGGCTACGGCGAGTTCCGCACCGAGTCCGCCGGGCAGAAGCAGTGGCTGCAGAGCATCCCGTACATGCCGTACCCGGAGCAGCTCTACCTGGAGGTCTCCTCGGTCATCTTCGGCTCCACCGAGGCATCCCCCGACTGACCGGGCGTCCGGCCCCTCACGAGTCGAAGCCGAGGCCGAGGCGGTCGAGGGTGCGCAGCCAGAGGCCGCGGCGCCCCGCGTTGCGGTCCGCGCGGGCCATCCCGCGGCGGGTCAGCTCGATGACGCCGTAGCGGAGCGGCTCCGGCGGGAACGGGACGGGCTTGGTCCGCACCATCTTCAGCCGCGTGCGTTCGGTCTCCTCGCCGGGCGCGAGGCCCACGTGCAGGAGGTCGAGCATGACGTCCGCGCCGAAGCGGGTGGCTCCGACGCCGAGGCCGGTGTAGCCGGCCGCGTAGGCGAGCCTGCCGCCGTAGGCGGTCCCGAAGAAGGCGCAGAAGCGGCTGCAGGTGTCGATGACGCCGCCCCAGGCGTTGGTGAAGCGGACGTCTTCGAGCTGGGGGAACGTCTCGAAGAAGTGCCGGGCGAGGATCTCGAACGTGGCGGGGCGGTTCTCCAGCTCGCGCCGTATCCCGTTGCCGTAGTGGTAGACGGCGTCGTAGCCGCCCCACAGGATCCGGTCGTCGGCGGTGAGCCGGTAGTAGTGGAACTGGTTGGCGGTGTCGCCGATGCCCTGGCGGTTCCGCCAGCCGATGGCCTCGCGCCGGGCCGCGTCGAGCGGCTCCGTCATCAGCGCGTAGTCGTAGACGGGGACGACGAAGCTGCGCAGCCGCTTCACGAGCGGCGGGAACGCGCCGGTGCCGAGCGCGACCCTGCGCGCGGTGACCGCCGCCCCGTTGAGGGCGGTGAGGCGGAGGCCGCCGCCCTCGGCGCGCAGGCCCGTGACGGGGGTCTTCTCGTAGACGCCGACGCCGAGGGAGCGGCATGCGTCCGCGAGGCCCCAGGCGAGCTTCGCCGGGTGCACCATCGCAGTGGACTCGCGGTTCCACAGGCCGGCGAGGTAGGTCGGCGAGCGGACTTCGGCGCGGACGGCGTCCCGGTCGAGCAGGACGGGCTCCCACCCGAGCCCGGCCGCCGTCTCCGCCGCCTCCTCCAGCGCCGGGACCTGCCATTCCTCGGTGGCGACGTCCATCTCTCCGGTGAGCTCCCACTCGGCGTCGATCCCGTACTTCACGAGGGTGTCGCCGATGGCCCGCAGGTTGTCGCGGCCCAGGCGTTCGAGCACGGGCATGTCGTCCGGCCAGCGCCCCGCGCCGTTCTCCAGCCCGTGCGTGAGGCTGGCGGAGCAGAACCCGCCGTTGCGCCCGGACGCGGCCGCGCCGATCCGGCCGGCCTCCAGCACGACCACGTCCAGGGACGGGTCGCGCTCCTTGGCGAGCAGGGCCGTCCACAGGCCGCTGTAGCCGCCGCCGACGACGGCGAGGTCGCACGTCCGCGCGCCGTCCAGCGGGGGCGTCGCGGCCGGGCGGCCCTCGTCCCGGAGCCAGAACGGCGCCGGCTCCGCGTCCGCGAGCGCCTTCGCGATGTCCATCTCGTCCCCCCGTTCTCCAGGCGCGGTCAGCGGGAGGCGCGGATGCTGCGCCGCGCCGAGATGACGGCGATCAGGATGCCGACCGCGAAGATGAGCGTGCCCATCACGTTCACCTGCGGAGGCGTACCCGTCCGGGTGGAACCGTAGATCCACAGCGGGAACGTCACGGTGGCGCCGCTGGTGAAGTTGGTGATGATGAAGTCGTCGATGGACAGCACGAACGCCAGCAGCGCCCCGGCCAGCACACCGGGCATGATCATCGGCAGCGTGACCAGGCGGAACCGCGTCCACGGCCCGGCCCCGAGGTCCTGCGCGGCCTCCTCCACCGCCGGGTCCAGGCCGACGACGCGGGCCCGGACGGTCACCGCGACGAACGCGATGGAGAACATCACGTGCGCGACGAGGATCGTCAGGTAGCCGCGCGGCAGGTTGAACGTGACGAACATCGACAGCAGCGACGCGCCCATCACGATCTCCGGGCAGGAGATCGCCATGAACAGCACCAGGTTCGTCGAGCCCTTGCCGCGGAACCGGTAGCGGCCGAGCGCGAGGCCCGCGAACGTCCCGAGGACCGTGGTGATCAGCGTGCTGAGCAGCGCGATCGTCAGCGAGTTCACGACCGCGGTGGTCAGGTCGCTCTTGTCGAACAGGTGCCTGTACCACTTGAGCGTGAAGCCCTGCCATTCGAAGTTCTGCTTGCTGCGGGTGTCGTTGAACCCGAACAGGATCATGATCGCGATGGGCAGGATCAGCCAGGCGATCAGCACGAGCGTGTAGACGTGCAGGCCGGAGATCCGGCGGCGCGGCCGGGCGGGGCCCCGCTTCGCCGGGGTCTCGGTGGTGAGCGTCGTCATCGTCCCGCCGCCTCCAGAACGTCCTGCGTGCCGAGGGTGCGCGCGTAGGCGAAGATCCCGACGAGCAGGATCGCCATCAGCGAGAACGACAGCGCCGACGCCATCGGGTAGGCGCTGTTGTTGAAGTACTCGGTCTGGATCACGTTGCCGATCATGGTGTTCTGCGGGCCGCCGAGGACCTCGGCGTTGACGTAGTCCGACGACACCGGCACGAACGTCATGATCACGCCGGCGAAGACGCCGGGCAGCGACAGCGGCAGGATCACCCGCGTGAACGCCTGCACCCGGCTCGCGTACAGGTCGTAGGCCGCCTCGACCACCCGGGGGTCGATCCGCTCCAGCGCGACGTAGATCGGCAGCACCATGAACGGCAGGAAGTTGTAGGTGAGCCCGGACACGACCGCCACGCCGGTATCGAGGATGTGGAAGTCGTTCGGGAGGATCGTGCCGCGCAGCGGCCCGAGGATCGGGCCGTTGTCGGTCAGCACCAGCTTCCACGCCACCGTCCGCAGGATGAACGAGACGAAGTACGGAAGCAGGATCAGGAACAGGTACGTCGACTTGTGCCGCCCGCCGCGGAACGCGATCCAGTACGCGGCCGGGTAGGCGATCGCGATGCACAGGACCGTCGACAGGAACCCGTACCACAGCGACCGGATGAACTTGTCGCCGTAGGTGTCGATCCCGTCGAGGTAGTTCTGCCAGTGGAACGTCTGCCGGAACCCGTCGATGAGGTTCCCCGTCTGCAGCGACAGGGACACCATCAGGACCATGGGGATGAGGAAGAACGCCGCCATCCACAGCCCGCTCGGCAGGATCATGAGGTACGGCGTGAGCCGCCCCCGTCCTCGCGCCATCACGACCCCTTGGCGATGGGCTCGAAGATCTTCTGGTACTCCTGCTCCTCGGCCTGGGTGAGCCGCCGGTAGTGCCGCAGCCGGGCCAGGTCGGCCTCGGACGGGAAGATGAGCGGGCTGGTGGCCAGCCGCGTCAGGTCCTTCTTCTCGTCGCCGGTGGCCTGCGCCGCCTTCTGCTTGAGGATCTCCTGCGTGGACGGGATCGGCGGCATGTAGTTGATGAACTCGGTCAGCGGGACGTTGTTCTCCGGGACGTACAGCCAGTCCATCAGGGTCAGCGCGTCCACCGGGTTCTCGGCGGTCTTCGGGATGCACATGTTGTCGGTCCAGATCGTGCCGCCCTCCTTGGGCACCACGAACTTCACGTCCGGGCTGGTGAGGCTGTAGACGTCACCCGACCAGGCCATCGTCAGCCACACGTCGCCCTTGCTGACGGCGTCCACGTAGTCCTGGCTGTAGTACTTGCGGACGATGCCCTTGTCGCGCTGCTCGCGGAGCTTGGCGGCGGCCTTCTCCCAGTCGGCCTTCGTCGACTTCTCCGGGTCGATGCCGAGCAGGAACATCCCGAAGTTGCCGAGCTCCTGGGAGTCGCCCATCATGCCGACCTTGCCCTTGTACTTCGCGTCGAAGAGCTGGGCGATGCTGGTGATCTCCTCGTCCACGTACTTGGTGTTGTAGGCGATGCCGGTGACGCCCGACTCGTAGGGGATCGTGTGCGCGTTGCCGGGGTCGTAGGACGGGTTCTTGAACGACTCCCCCGCGTTCTTCTGGAAGTTCGGCAGTTTCGAGAGGTCGAGCGGGGCCAGGTAGCCGAGCTGGCGGCACTGCTCCAGCTGGATGCCGTTCGTCATGATCATCAGGTCGAACCCGATGGACTGGCCCGCCGACAGCGGCGCCTGGATCTTGCCGAACCACGGGCCCATCTCCTGGATGACCTCCTTGTAGGTCACCTTGATGCCCGTCTCCTTCTCGAACGCCTTGATGGTCTCCCGGTCGTCCTGCATGTAGCCGGGCCAGTTCGCCCAGTTGAGCCTGCCGTTCTTGACCTTGCCCGCCCAGTACTTCTGCACGTCGGTCTGGCTGACCTTCTCCTTGCCGCCCTGGCCCTGCACGCCGCAGGCGGACAGCGCGAGCCCGGCGCCGGCCGCGCCCATCATCCGGAGGACGTCCCGGCGGGCGAAGGTGGAACGCGCCATGCGCGGCCGCGTGAGTCCGCGCAGGAAAGCGGGGTCGATGTTGCTCACTGGGGGGCTCCTATGGCGTAAGAGTGACGCGGTTCCCACGACAGCCAGACGGTGTCGCCGCGGGTGGCGATGTCGTCGGCGGACGTGGCGTTCTGCAGGAACACGACGACGTCGGCCCCGGCGGAAGTGGTGATGTTGTAGTTCGTCGCCGTCCCGAGGTACACGACCTCGGTCACGGTGCCGCGGACGCCGCACAGCTCGTCCGCCGGCTTGTCCAGGCCGATGCCGATCTTCTCCGGGCGGACGGTCAGCTCCAGCCGCTCCCCAGCAGCGACCTTCAGCCCGTCGCGGATCGGGACCTCGATCCGCCCGTCCGGCCCGTAGGAGATCACCGCGGTGCCCCGGCCGACCTCGGCGATCTCGCCGCCCAGCAGGTTGGACGTCCCGATGAACCCGGCCACGAACCGGGACGCGGGATGCTCGTAGATCTCCCGCGGCGTGCCGAGCTGCTCGATCCGCCCGTCGTTCATGACCGCGATGCGGTCCGACATCGTCAGCGCCTCGCTCTGGTCGTGCGTCACGTACACGAACGTGATGCCGACCTCGCGCTGGATGCGCTTCAGCTCGACCTGCATCGCCTGCCGGAGCTTCAGGTCGAGCGCGCCGAGCGGCTCGTCCAGCAGCAGGGCGCGCGGCCGGTTCACCAGCGCGCGGGCCAGCGCGACCCGCTGCTGCTGGCCGCCGGACAGCTCGGCGGGACGGCGCCTCTCCCGTCCCGCCAGGTCGACGATGCCCAGCATGCCCCCGACCCGCTCGGCGATCTCGGCCTTCGGAACGCCGCGCCGGCGCAGGCCGAACGCGACGTTCTCGAAGACGCTCATGTGCGGGAACAGCGCGTACGACTGGAACACCATGTTCACGTCGCGCCGGTTCGGGGGCACGCCGGTGACGTCCTGCCCGAGGAGTCGGACCGTGCCCGCCGTCGGCTCCTCGAAGCCGGCGATCATGCGCATGGTCGTCGTCTTGCCGCAGCCGGACGGACCGAGCAGCGAGAAGAACTCGCCCTGCGCGATCTCCAGATCGATGCCGCGGACCGCGGCCACGGTCTCGCCATGGGCGTGGTAGTCCTTCTCCACTCCCGTGAGCTCGATGGCGGGGACTACGCGACCCGGGTCGTCGCGCGCCGGGGCCTGCTGGGTCTCGGTCATGGCCGGTCTTCCTTCACGGGCTCGTCCTGCGGTGGTCAGCCGCCGATGTAGTGCATGACGTGCTTGACGCGGGTGTAGTCCTCGATGCCGTACATCGACATGTCCTTGCCGTAGCCGGAGTGCTTGAAGCCGCCGTGCGGCATCTCCGACACGAACGGGATGTGGGTGTTGACCCACACGGCGCCGAAGTCGAGGGCCTTGCTCATGCGCATGGCGCGGCCGTGGTTCTGCGTCCAGACGCTCGCGGCGAGGCCGTACTTGACGCCGTTCGCCCACGCGATGGCCTGCTGCTCGTCCGAGAAGCTCTGCACGGTGATGACCGGGCCGAACACCTCGTTCTGCACCATCTCGTCGTCCTGCTTCAGCCCGCTGACGACGGTGGGCGCGAAGAAGTAGCCGCGGTCGCCGACCCGCTCGCCGCCGGTCAGGACCTTCGCGTGGCTGGGCGCCCGGTCGAGGAACCCCTGGACGCGCGCGAGCTGGTTCTCGTTGTTGACCGGCCCGTAGTAGGCGTCGGTGTCGCTCGGCGGGCCGACCGCGGTGCCCTTGGCGGCCTCGACGAGCGCCTCGGTGAACTCGCCCTGCAGCCGTTCGGCGACGAGGACGCGGGTGGCGGCGGTGCAGTCCTGCCCGGCGTTGAAGTAGCCGGCCTCGGCGATGCCGGTCGCCGCCGCCTCGACGTCCGCGTCGTCGAACACCACGACCGGGGCCTTGCCGCCGAGCTCCAGGTGGACGCGCTTCAGGTCCTTCGCCGCGGAGGCCGCGACCTCCATGCCGGCCCGGACGCTCCCGGTGATCGACACCATCTGCGGCGTCGGGTGCTCGACCAGCGCGCGGCCGGTGTCGCGGTCGCCGCAGATCACGTTGAACACGCCCGGCGGCAGGAACTCCGCCGCGATCTCCGCCAGCAGCAGCGTGCTCGCCGGCGTGGTCTCCGACGGCTTCAGGACGACGGTGTTCCCCGCCGACAGCGCCGGCCCGAACTTCCAGACCGCCATCATCATCGGGTAGTTCCACGGCGTCACCTGCGCGCACACCCCGATCGGCTCCCGCCGGATCGAGGACGTGTGGTCCGCCATGTACTCGCCGGTCGCCTTGCCCTCCAGCACCCTGGACGCCCCCGCGAAGAAGCGGAGATTGTCCACCATGGGCGGCATCTCCTCGTCCAGGGTCAGCTGGACCGGCTTTCCTGTGTCGCGGACCTCGGCCCGCACGAGCTCCTCGGCCCGCGCCTCGACCGCGTCCGCGAACCGCAGCATCGCGAGGCTCCGCTCCGCCGGGGTGGCGTCGCGCCAGGCCGGGAACGCGTCCGCCGCCGCGCGGAACGCGGCGTCGACGTCCTCGGCGCCGGACACGGGCGCCTCCGCGTACGTCTCGCCGGTGCTGGGGTCGACCACCTCCAGCGTCCGCCCGTCCTTGGCGTCCACGTACTCGCCACCGATAAAGTTGCGCAGCCGCTCGCCGCTCATCCTCAGGTCCCTCCTGGGCACCGTCGCCCGTTGTGTCCTGTAGGCCCAGACCCTTACAGAGGATCCCGCCCAATACAAGTGATTCCGTTGTTACGATCCAGTTTCACGACTGATTCACTTGACCCAGACGCCTCACACCCCCGATGCCGCACCTAGGAGACGATCGATGGAACGCGCAGCCCGCGTCCAGCTCGACGAGACCGCGAAGCACATCATCGAGCAGCTCCAACAGGACGGGCGCCGCTCCTACGCCGCGATCGGCAAGGCCGTGGGACTGTCCGAGGCCGCCGTCCGGCAGCGCGTGCAGAAGCTCCTCGACGCCGGCGTGATGCAGATCGTCGGCGTCACCGACCCCCTCATGCTCGGCTTCTCCCGGCAGATGATGATCGGCGTCAAGTGCGAGGGCGACCTGGAGAAGATCGCCGACGAGCTGGCCGACCTCCCCGAGATCGACTACGTCGTCATCACCGCCGGGTCGTTCGACATCCTGGTCGAGCTCGTGTGCGAGGACGACGAGCGCCTCCTGGAACTTCTCGGCCGTATCCGCGCCGTCCCGGGCGTCGTCTCCACGGAAAGCTTCGTCTACCTCAAACTGCGCAAACAGACCTACTCCTGGGGGACGCGCTGACTCCTCCGCACACCCGACGATTCTCGTTCTCAGTGGGGATGCCCTGGCAACACCTCCCGGCGTACTTTTAGATGCCGCAAGGAGGGAGACCGGCCATGCCCGAGTCGGTCCGCCAGGACCTTCCCGCCACCGAGCACATCGCCTTCCCCGCTTCCGCCGACCAATTCCTCGTCATCCGCAAGGCGGCCGAACTGGTCGGCTGGACCATCACCGACTACGTCCTGTCCGCAGCCCTGGACCGCGCCGAACGAGACCTCTACGAACACGCCGCCGCCCTTGAGGCCACCGCCCCCGCCGACCCCGCCGCCCCGGACCCGTCCGCCCCCTTCGTGGCCCTCCTCACGGCCATGGCCTGACTCCATGACCGCTCTGGCGCAGGACGGCCGGGGCAACGCCTCCCGGCCGTCCCGCGCCACGGACGCACCACCCGCCCCTAGCCGCTGAGGCCCTCCGCCAGGCGCGCGGCATAGCCGGCGGCCTCGGCCTCCGACTCGTACTTCTGCCGCGGCCAGAAGAACCCGCGGAGCCCGTCCTTGCGATTCCGGGGGACCACATGGACGTGCAGGTGCGGCACGCTCTGGCTCACCCGGTTGTTCATGGCCACGAACGACCCCGCCGCGCCGAGCACCGACTCCATCGCACCTGCGAGCCGCTGCGCATGCCCGAAGAACGGCCCCAGGAACTCCTCGGGCAGATCCATGAGCGTCTCGACATGCGCACGCGGAACGAGCAGCGTGTGCCCCTTGAACAAGGGCCGCATATCGAGGAAGGCCATCACGTCCGCCGTGTCCAGCACGACATGCGCTGCCCGCTCCCCCTTGACGATCTCGCAGAACACACACGCCTTGCCCGCCGACTCACCCATCCCTCCATCCTCCCGCACCCCCCTGCGCTCGACGGTGCGAAGCGCTGGTAAGGGCAGCCGCGAGTGGCTGGGTTCATGGGCACCTTCGGGTGGCCGGACTCGTGAGCCAGCGGTGGTTAACGCCGGGCTTACGGCGCTGGGCCTACCGTTTGGTGATCATGCGGCTGGAGAACGTGGCCTTTCGTTATCGGCGGAAGGATCCCTGGGTGTTCAGGGACGTCTCGTTGTCTCTGGCGGCGGGCACCGTCACCGAGGTGACAGGGCACAACGGCGCGGGGAAGTCCACGCTCCTCCGCGTCATCGCCGGTCTGCGCCGACCGCGCGTCGGCGCCGTCCACGGCCGTCCGTCCAGGGTCGGGTACGCGCCAGAGCGGTTCCCCGTGGACCAGCCGTTCAGCGTCCGGACCTATCTGGGTCACATGGCGGCGATCCGCCAGGTGCCCGGAGACCCGGTCGCCACGTGGGCGGAGCGGCTCCGCTTCGATCACCTCCTTGACGTCCGGCTCTCCGAACTGTCGAAGGGCAGTGCTCAGAAGGTCGGCCTCGCCCAGGCCCTCATGGCCGATCCGGAACTCCTCATCCTGGACGAGCCGTTCGCGGGCCTGGACGCCGCCACCCGCGACGCACTGCCAGAACTGATCTCCCAACTGGCGGCGGCCGGCACGACCGTGGTCGTCAGCGACCATCAGCGCTGCATCGAGGCCCTCCCGGGCGTCGACCGCCTGAGGGTGGCCGACGCCTCCGTCACCCGCCTCACCTCCGACACCCCCACGACTGAGGAGCGGGTCACCCTGGAGGTTGAGGTGTCCGGGGACGAGGCTGAAAGTCTGGAGAGCAAGCTCCGGGCGGACGGCTACCGGGTGCGGAGGCGCGAGCGATGATCGCTGTCGTCCGGTTCCAGATGGCGGGGTATGTCCGTTCGCTGCGCGTCTTGCCGCCGTTCATCGTCGTGGTGCTGTTCGTGGCGCTGATCCTCATCCAGGGGCCGGGCGGGCCCGATGCCTCCGATCTCGCGGTCAGGACGTTCGCGGACGTGGCGGCGTTCATGTTCCCCGTGTGGGCGTGGGCGGCGCGCGCTCTGCTGGATACGCAACCCGATGAGCAGCGCGCGCTCACCGCCACCGCGGTCCGTGGCCCGTTCACGCCGGTCTGGGCGGGGCTGCTCGCGGCGTATGCGATGAACCTCTGCCTGGGCGTTGTCGTGCTGGCCGTTCCTCTCCTGCAGGCCGTGCAGGCGGGCTCGCCCGGCTCGGCGATCCTGACCGGCTGCGCACTGAACCTCCTCGTCGCCGTCCCGGGGACGCTGCTCGGCGCGTGGACGAGCCGGGCGGTCATCCCCGACCCCGGTGTTTCGCTGCTCGTGCTTCTGGGCGGGGCTCTGGCGCTGCTCCTTCTCGGCATCGGCCCCCTCGCCCGGCTCTCCGTGCCGATGATCGAGTGGCTGCGCGCGGCCCACGACGGGCCCGGCGCCTTCACCTCGGACTTCCCCGCCATCGCTCTCCACCTCGTCCTGTGGTCCTTGATCGTGGGCGCGCTCTACGTCGCGACGTCGCGCCACCGCCCCTAGCCCCTCAAGCCACCGTGGGTCAGGCGGCTTGGAGGGTCAGCCAGGTCTCCTCCGGAGGGGTGTTCTGCCGGTTGCAGAAGTAGAGGCGGCCCGGGTCGCCCCAGTACCAGCCGAGGCGGGGGTCGGAGTCGAGCTGGAGCAGGAGGCGCCACTCTTCGGCCGTGCGCTGCTCGTCCGGGGTGAGGGCCGGCGAGTTCGGGGAGACCAGGGTGCGGCCCGTCGAGGCGTAGACGCAGTCGGGGCCGAGCGGGCGCTGGACGAGGACCGGCCAGCCGCCCAGCTGGTGCGCCGGCGCGTTCTCCGCCCAGGTGTGGCGCGTCCAGGCGGCGTGGAGCTGCGCGTAGACCGGCAGGACGCCGCTGTTGATCGTCTCCAGGCGCTGGACGGCGGGCTCCTGAGGTGAGGGCAGGGAGAGGAACGGGGTCGCGGCCAGCGCGGTCTCGGGATACAGGGCCCTCTCGGGCGCGGCGGGTCGGAGAGGCCCGGTGAAGACGCGCCAGCCGCCCCAGTGCGAGGGTTCGTCTCCCCAGGGGCGGGGCGTCTCCGCCGCGTAGTAGAACGCGATGACCGAGGTGGGCAGGCCCGGTATGTCGCCGAAGCGCGCCAGGTCGGCGAAGTCGATCGCGCCCAGGAAGTCGAGGGGGCGGCCGTTCCACTCGGGCCAGGGCTCGTCCGGCGGGAGGAGGGGCGCGCCGCCGAGGCGGACGGGGGCGCCGTCGCCGGCGCCGAGGCGCAGCGCCGGCCTGGCCAGGGGCAGCAGGAGGGCGGTGATCTCCGGGGCGAGGAAGGCGTCGAGCAGGAGGCGGAGCCGGCGGAAGTGCGCGATGAGGTCCATGCACGTAGCGTCGCGCTAACGGGACGCTGCGTGCAGGGGTCCGCGAAATTGTGGATAACTCAGCATTCCAGTGCGCTCGCGAGCTGCACCAGGAAGCGGTCGACCTCCTGCTCCTCGTAGCCGGGCAGCAACCGGACGACGCGGAAGACGGTCTCCCGCACGTCGCGGGCCGTCACGGGCGGGGCGGTCCCGCGCAGGCCGGCGATCACGCGGTCCAGGAAGGCGTCGACGTCCCGGACGTCGTAGCCGGCGCGCAGGCCGCTGCTGGCGAACCGGGCGTTCTGGATCCAGTTGATCAGCCAGTCGGGTCGTGCGCGCGGCCTCCCGGCGCGTTCCGCGACCGGCCCCTTAGCCTGCAGCTCCCTGATGCACTCGCGGAGCAGCTCGTCCACCGCCCGGTGGTCGTAACCGCGCAGGACGACGTCGAAGCGGGTCTCGCGCACCTCGTCCACGGTGATCGGCGGCCCACCGTCCAGCGCCTGGGAGACCCGCTTCAGCAGCGTGTCGACCTGGTGCCGGTCATAGCCGCGCATGACCACCGGCAACCGCGCGCCCGTCCTCACCACTCCTCCGCTCGCGCCAGCGGGGCGCAGGGCACGCCCGCGGCTCAGTCCTTCGCCGACGCGGCCAGCTGCCCGCAGGCCCCGTCGATCTCCCTGCCCCGAGTGTCGCGCACCGTGACCGGGACTCTGTGGGCCTCCAGGCGCCTGACGAACTCGCGCTCGTCCTCCGGCCGGGAGGCGGTCCACTTGGACCCCGGCGTCGGGTTCAACGGGATCAGATTGACGTGAACGAGATTCCCGCGCAAGAGCCTTCCGAGAAGATCAGCCCGCCACGCCTGGTCGTTGACGTCCTTGATGAGGGCGTACTCGATCGAGACGCGGCGCCCGCTGCGGTCGGCGTAGGCCCAGGCCGCGTCCAGGACCTCGGACACCTTCCACCGGTTGTTGATGGGGACGAGGTCATCCCGCAGCTCGTCGTCGGGCGCGTGCAGGGACACCGCCAGCCGGACCGACATGTCCTCCGCGGCGAGCTTCTCGATCGCAGGGACGAGCCCCACCGTGGACACGGTGACAGAACGCTGGGAGATGCCCAGCCCGGCGGGTGCCGGATCGGTGATGCGGCGCACCGCGCCTATGACGGCCTTGTAGTTGGCCAGGGGCTCGCCCATGCCCATGAAGACGATGTTGGAGACGCGTCCGGGCCCGCCCGGGATGCGTCCGCGCGCCAGTGCGCGCGCGCCCGCGACGACCTGTTCCACGATCTCGGCGGTGGAGAGGTTACGTGTGAGCCCGGCCTGACCCGTCGCGCAGAAGGGGCAGTTCATGCCGCACCCCGCCTGGGACGAGACGCACATCGTGGCCCGGTCGGGGTAGCGCATGAGCACCGACTCGAACAGGACGCCGTCGAACGCCTTCCAGACGGTCTTGAGCGTCGTCCCGCCGTCGCAGTCCAGTTCGCGGACGGGCGTCAGCAGCGTGGGCAGCAGCTCCGACACCAGGCGCTCGCGGACGGCGGCGGGCAGATCGGTCATCTCGGCCGGGTCGTCCACCAGACGGGCGAAGTAGTGCCTGGACAGCTGGTCGGCGCGGAACGGCTTCTCCCCCAGCTCGGCGACCGCCTCGCGGCGCTCCGCCGCGGTGAGGTCGGCGAGGTGCCTCGGCGGCTTGGCGCGCCTCGGCGCGGCGAAGACGAGCTTCGCCGGGGTCTTCTCGGGCGCGGTGGCGGGCTGGGTCGCAGACATGGTCCTTCCAGTGTCGCAAACACCGGCCCGTGCATCGTCCGTCCGCGGCAAGGACGCCCGTCCCGGTAGGGCGACATTCCTGCACATGACCTTGTCTGCGACTAAGGTCTCGATCATGTCGGTTTTGCGTAAGGGCGGTGTCTCGTCCCGGGGGTCCGCGGCCAAGGTCGTCCACGCCGCGGCGAGCCCGTACGGCAGCCGGCGGCTCGTCGTCGAGACCGACGGCGACGTCACCGTGGCCTACCTGAAGGACGCGCGGGACTCGGTGGTCGGCGCGACATGGGTCGCGAACCACCGCAAGGCCCCGCCGGAGCTGGACCAGTCCCGGCTGGACGCGGGCCGCCCGCCCCTCCTCCCGGCGTCCCACCTGCGCGATCCGTCGGGACGCAAGGCGCTGGACGCCAAGTCCCTGGAAGTCGTGTGGTTCGAGGAGGGCGACGGCGTCGCCGTCCTGGAGGCGGGCGACCCCCTGTTCGTGATACCCGGCTGGTCGGACATGGGGCGCGGCATCCCCGGGTACGCGCGCGACGCCGTGCGCCAGAGCCCCTTCGCGTTCCCGCTGGACGAGGAGATCGAGGACTTCGGCCCCCGCATCGACCTGGCGCGCGAGCACTGGAAGCGGTGCAGGGCCGACGGTTCCTGGGCGGAGTTCCAGCAGTCGGTGCTCGGACACCTGCTGCAGCGGCTCGGCCCGAGCGGCCACTACTGGCACGACGTCGGACGGCAGCTGGCCGGCGGGAGGACGGGTGTCGCCCCCACGGTCGGGGTTTCGGAGCGTCCTGCGAGGAGCGGCCGCGATTTCACGGTGTTGAGCACGGTCGGGATGAGCCGCCAACGCATGCCCACGGTCGAGCTGTACGAGGACGATGTCGCGCCCTACGCGCGGATCGAACTCGCCGTCGCCAGCACGCTCCCCAGCCAGAAGGCCGGCAGCATCTTCCCCTGGCTGGCTCAGTACCCGTGGCGGTCGGTGACGTGGTTCGCCCCCGGGGACGTCGTCAAGTGGTACCACGAAGCCCGCACGTTCCCCCTGAGCAGCGGCGAGTCGTCCTGGGAGGGCGTGCTGCTCCTGGACGACCCGAGCCGTCTGGCTGGCCCTGAGGCCCCCGCCATGGGCGGGTTCACGCTCAACGGGGATGCCGTCCGGTGGCTGTGGCTCGTCCCCATCACCGGCGAGGAGCACCGCTACGCGAAGAGCGAGGGATCGGACGCGCTGATCCGGCGCCTGGCGCAGCAGGGCCGCTCCTGGGTCATCTCTTAGGTCGGGAGGAACAGCTCCAGGAAAAGCCACACGACGGGGGCCGTCGCGACCAGCGAGTCGAGGCGGTCCATCACCCCGCCGTGGCCCGGTAGGAGCGTTCCCATGTCCTTGATGCCGAGATCCCGCTTGATCATCGACTCGACGAGGTCGCCTGCGGTCGCGGTGACCACGGCGGCGAGCCCGATGACGACGCCCTGCCAGACCTGCCCGCCGTCCAGCAGCCACCAGACGAGCCACCCGCCCACGGCCATGCACGTGATGGCGGAGCCGGTGACGCCCTCCCATGTCTTCTTGGGGCTGATCGTGGGGGCGAGCTTGTGCTTGCCCAGGAACGACCCCGCGAAGTAGCCGCCGATGTCGCTGGCGACGGTCGTCGCGATGAAGATGACGATGCGGTGGTCGCCGTCGTCAGGCCGCATGAGCAGCGCGACGATGCCGCCCATCAGCACCAGGTAGCCGGCCACGAACGACCCGGCGGCGACGTCCCGCACGTATCCGGCGGCGCCCTCGGTCATCCGCACCATCAGCAGCGCCAGCACCGTCAGGGACACCGCCGCCACCGTGGCGGTGGGCCCCCACACATACGAGACGACCGGTGTGCCCACCATGCCGGTGGCGACGGGGATGAACGGGACGCGGATGTCGCGGCTCTTGAACGCCTCGGTCAGCTCCCGCATGCCGAGGAAGAGGAACACGATCATCACGGCAAGGAAGATCTCCTTGACCGTGTAGAGCGACACCAGCACCAGCGCGCCCAGCGCGACGCCCACGCCGATGGCGAGCGGCAGGTTCCGGCCGGTCCTGCTCTCCCGCTTCCCCTCGGAAGCCCCAGCCGGCGCATCCGCGGACGCCTCGGAGGCCCCTTGCCTCAGGGGCGGGGCCGCGGCGGTGGCACCGACCGGCGGCGCCTCCTCGGCGGGGACGTCCTTCGAGGGACCGTCCTGCTCGGAGGGCGAGTCGAGCGCTTCTCCGGGGGGCGGGCCGGCCATGTCGACCTCCGGCTCGTCCGGGGAACCCGAGGGCTCCCCGGCATCGTCGAGTTCCATCAAACCTCGAGCAGTTCGGCCTTCTTGTGCTCGAGCAGCTCGTCGATCTGCGCAACGTAGCGGTGCGTCATGTCTTCGAGCTCCTTCTCGGCACGCCGTACCTCGTCCTCGCCGGCCTCGCCGTCCTTGGCGAGCTTGTCGAGGGTGTCCTTGGCGCGGCGCCGGATGTTGCGGATGGAGACCCGGCTCTCCTCGGCCTTGCTCCCGGCGACCTTGATGAACTCCCTGCGGCGCTCCTCCGACAGCTCGGGGAACACGACCCGGATGACGTTGCCGTCGTTGGTGGGGTTCACGCCGAGGTCGCTCTCGCGGATCGCCTTCTCCACCGCCTGCATGGACGACTTGTCGAAGACCTGGACGATGACCATCCGCGGCTCCGGCAGCGTGAACGACGCGAGCTGGTTGATCGGCGTCGGCGTCCCGTAGTACTCGGCGGTGATCTTGTTGAACATCGCGGGGGTTACCCGGCCGGTGCGGATGGCCTGGAAGTCCTCCTTGGCGACCGCGACCGCCTTCTCCATCTTCTCCTCGGCCTCGAGGAGGGTCTCGTCGATCACTGTGACTCCCATGTCATCTGGTCGGCCCTGGTTGTGCGGTTCCGCGGCGCGCCGGAGCGCCGCGGGGGCTGCGGTCAGCCCTGTGCCGGGCTGACCAGCGTGCCGATCTTCTCACCCCGGACGGCCCGGACGATATTGCCCTGCCCCATGAGGTCGAAGACCACGATGGGGAGAGCGTTGTCCATGCAGAGACTGATGGCCGTGGCGTCCATGACCTTCAGGCCCCGCTGTAGGACTTCACCGTAATCCAAATGGTCGAACTTGACCGCGTCTGGATTCTTCCGTGGATCGGCGTCGTACACACCGTCCACTTGGGTGGCCTTCAGTACCGCTTCTGCGCCGATCTCCAGGGCACGCTGGGCGGCGGTGGTGTCGGTGGAGAAGAAAGGCTGCCCGAGACCCGCGCCGAAGATGACCACGCGGCCCTTCTCCAGGTGCCGGATGGCGCGCCGCGGAATATACGGCTCGGCCACCTGGCTCATGGTGATGGCGGTCTGCACCCGCGTGTCCAGCCCCAGCTTCTCCAGGAAGTCCTGCAGGGCGAGGCAGTTGATGACGGTGCCGATCATCCCCATGTAGTCGGCGCGGCCGCGGTCCATGCCGCGCTCGGCCATCACGGCGCCGCGGAACATGTTGCCGCCGCCGCAGACGACCGCGACCTGCACGCCGTCCCGGACGGCCTCGGCGACGGCCTCAGCGACGTGCTGGACGACCTCGGGGTCGATGCCGAGCGGTTCGCGCCCGGCGAAGGCCTCGCCCGAGAGCTTCAGCAGCACCCGCTTCCAGCCGTCCCGGGGCGCGTGCCCGCGGGCGCCGTGCCCGTCGGACGACGAGGCCGCCGTCGCGCTAGTGGTCGTCTTGTCCGGCACGTCGGCGGCCTCCTCGTTCGTCGCGGTATCTCTCGGGTCCCTGTCTCCAGAGTGCCCCTACGCCTGCCCGACCTTGAACCGGGCGAAGCGGACGACCTTCACACCGGCCTCGTCGAGGACCTTGGCGATCGTCTTCTTGTTGTCCTTCACGAACGCCTGCTCCACGAGGACGAAGTCGCGGAAGTAGGCGTTCACCCGGCCCTCGACGATCTTGGGGATGGCCTTCTCGGGCTTGCCCTCGTCGCGGGTGAGCTGCTCGGCGAGCGCCCGCTCCTTCTCGATCACCTCGGCGGGGATCTCCTCGCGGGTGAGGTACTTCGGCGCCATCGCGGCGATCTGCTGCGCGACGTCCTTGGCGACCTCGGGGTTCTCCTTGTCCAGCTCGACCAGCACGCCGGTGGTCGGCGGCAGGGACGGGTCGGACTTGTGCAGGTAGCTGGCCACGTAGGCGCCCGTGAAGTGGGCGAAGCGGCGCAGCTCCAGCTTCTCGCCGATCTTGGCGCTGTTCTCCTCGATCAGGGCCTGGACGGTCTTGCCGGGCTCGATCTCGGCGGTCAGCAGGGCGGCCGCGTCGGCGGCGCCGCTGCCGGCGGCGAACTCGACAAGGCGCTGGGCCAGCTCGATGAACTGCGCGTTCTTGGCGACGAAGTCGGTCTCGCAGTTGAGCTCCAGCAGGGCGCCGTCGCCCGAGCCGTTGAAGTGCTCGGCGACGAGGCCGTTGGCGGCGGTGCGCTCGGCGCGCTTGCCGACGTCCTTGGCGCCCTTGAGGCGCAGCAGCTCCGTCGCCTTCTCGAAGTCGCCGTCCGCCTCGGTGAGGGCGTTCTTCACGGCCATCATGCCGGAGCCGGTCAGGTCGCGCAGCCGCTTGACGTCAGCGGCGGTGAAGTTGGCCATCGCTCTCTTCGCTTCTCTCGTCGTTGGTCGTGGACCCGCGACGGTCCCGGCGGCGCCCGTGCGGGGCCGCCGGGACCGCGGGATCAAGCCTGCTCGGCCTCGGCGGGCTTCGGCGCCTCGGCGGCCTCGTCGGCCGGCGCGGCCGCGGGGGCCTCCGCCGCAGCCTGCGGCTCGGCGCCCTCGGACGGCTTGTTCTCCAGCAGGTCGCGCTCCCACTCGGCCAGCGGCTCGGCGTTGCCGGCGGGGGCGGCGCCCTCGGCGGGCTTCTCGTCCCCTCCGGTCGCGGCGCCCGCGCGCGCGAGGAGGCCGTCGGCGACGGAGTCGGCGACCACGCGGGTCAGCAGGCTGACGCTGCGGATGGCGTCGTCGTTGCCCGGGACCGGGTAGTCGACCTCGTCGGGGTCGCAGTTGGTGTCGAGGATCGCCACGACCGGGATACCGAGCTTCTTGGCCTCGTTGACCGCGATGTGCTCCTTCTTGGTGTCCACGATCCAGATGGCGCTCGGAACCTTCGCCATGTCGCGGATGCCGCCGAGGGTGCGCTCCAGCTTGTCCTTCTCGCGGCGCAGGCCGAGCAGCTCCTTCTTGGTCATGCCGGAGCCGGCCACGTCGTCGTAGTTGATCTCCTCCAGCTCCTTGAGCCGGGTGAGCCGCTTGTGGACGGTGGAGAAGTTGGTGAGCATGCCGCCCAGCCAGCGCTGGTTCACGTAGGGCATGCCGACCCGGGTGGCCTGCTCGGCGATGGACTCCTGCGCCTGCTTCTTGGTGCCGACGAACAGGATCGTGCCGCCGTGGGCCACCGTGGCCTTGACGAACTCGAACGCGCGGTCGATGTAGGACAGCGACTGCTGCAGGTCGATGATGTAGATGCCGTTGCGCTCGGTGAGGATGAAGCGCTTCATCTTCGGGTTCCACCGGCGGGTCTGGTGGCCGAAGTGGACGCCGCTCTCAAGGAGCTGCCGCATGGTGACGACGGGTGCCATTGCCCGTGCTCTCCTTCTCTGGCCCTGCCGGGCCGCATTCGGTTGTCTGCCTGCGCCCGGGTGCGGCCCCACCGTCGCCGTGCGACGGACCTAGGGACTGCGCCCCACCGAGTGCGGTGGCATGCGGACGCGTGAAATCAGCCGCCGTGGGGCGTCCCACGCGGCCGGCCCGTTGCCGGGTCTGAGCCTGTCGTTCCGGGAGCGGCTTCTCGTCTCCCCACCCGGAGGCGGATCGATGACGGCCTGGCCCTGGCCGGTGTCCTTCCGGGCACCCCCACAGATTATCAGGGCGCCGACGCGTCCGGGCATCAACGGTCCGCGGGGTTATCCACAGTTCGCCGACCCCGTCGACGCGGCGCCGCGGGCCCGGCAGGCTGCGGTGCATGACGCTGCTCAGCCTGCTGCTCACCTGCGTGATCGCCGTCGGCGGACCCGGTCTGGACGCATGGCGCTGGCCGTTGGGCCCGCCCGCGCCGCGGGTGCTCCGGGGCTTCTCGCCGCCGTCCAGCCCGTGGGGGCCGGGCCATCGCGGGGTGGATCTCGCCGGCCGCCCCGGGCAGGCCGTCTACGCCACCGGGCCGGGGCGCGTCTCCTACGCCGACCGCCTGGCGGGGCGCGGCGTCGTGGCGATCGACCACGGGCCGCTGCGCACGACGTATCTTCCCGTCCGCCCGAGCGTGCATGTGGGACGCCTGGTCGCGTCCGGCACGCGCATCGGGGTCCTGGAGCGCGGCCGGCATTGCCGCGTCCCGTGCCTTCACTGGGGGCTGCGCCGCGGTGCCCTCTACCTCGACCCGCTCAACCTCGTCCAGCACCGGGTACGCCTCCTCCCCCAGTGGCCGCGCCGCTCTGCGAGCCCCTCGCCCGAACCGCCGGAGCCCCGAATGGCCCTGCGCGATGCGACCACGGCGACGGGCGGAGCGCTGACGGGCATGCTCCTGACACTGACCGCGGCCTTCGTCTGGCGCCGTACCCGTATCCGCTTCCGCCTCCACCGCCGCCGCCGTCACCCACCGGGCGTGATCAACCTGTCCCAAGAACGCCGCCTGCGCCGAACCCCCTGACACCCGAGGCCGCCGCCCCCCGCACGCGGGGGGCGGCGGCCCCCTCCAACGTCACGACCAGCCCCGGATTTCTCGCGCCTGGGCAGTACGGTCACGCGGCGGACGTGCCGTTGCTGGGGGCGGCGGGGGATACGAGCACCTCCAGGCATGATCGACGGATCCCGTTGATGAGCCTTGGTCAGCCAGTCGGGGAGATGCCGGGGGCGTCCGACTCCTCCATCACCCTCAGTCCGGGTGGGTGCTGCGGGGGTGGGCTTGGCGGTGAACCTGCTTCAGCCGTTCGGCTGAGACATGGGTGTAGAGCTGGGTGGTCTGGAGGGAGGCGTGGCCCAGGATCTCCTGGACGCTGCGCAGGTCGGCGCCGCCCTCTAGCAGGTGTGTGGCTGCGCTGTGGCGGAGCCCATGGGGGCTCAGGTCGGGGACCTGGCCGACCTCGGAGATCCGGTCGTGGACGATGCGGCGCGCGGTGGTCGGGTGGAGGCGTCCCCCGCGGACGCCCAGGAAGAGCGCGGGGCCGCTGTCCCCGGTGGCGAAGGAAGGGCGCCCCGCGCGAAGCCAGTCTTGGACGGCGCGGACGGCCGGTTCGCCTATCGGGACGATGCGTTCCCGTCCGCCCTTGCCGAGGACGCGGAGCGTCCTGCGCCCGGTGTCCAGGTCGTCGATGTCGAGTCCACAGAGTTCGCTGACACGGACGCCCGTGCCGTAGAGCACCTCCAGGACGGCCAGGTCACGGAGGCCGAGAGGGCCTTGGGCGTCCATGGTGTCGAGGAGGCGCGCCGCGTGCTCTTGGTTGAGGACGTCAGGGAGGTCACGCTGCCGCTTGGGGGCGCCCAGGAGCAGCCCTGGATCGTCCTGAAGGAGTCCCGTCCTGTGCAGGTGCCGGGTGAATGCGCGGGCGGCCGCCGTCCGGCGGGCCAGGGTGGCGCGGGAACGGCCTAGGGCGTGCTGGCGTGCGAGCCAGGCCCGCAGTAACGAGACGTCCAGGTCGGCGGGTTCGGTGACGCCGATGACGGCGGCATATGCGCACAGGTCGGCCAGATCGCCCAGATAGGCCCGCAGCGTGTGCGGCGACACGTCCCGTTCGGCGCTGAGATGGCGTCCGAAGTCGGCTACGGCGTCCTCCAGCGCGTTCGTCACATCCGCCACGCTGCGCCAACGATCCGGCCGGCGCAAGCACCGACGGGGGTGGCCCACGAATCGCCGCAAATCTCCAGGCGGGTTATCCACAGATTGTCGTTTCATGGCTACGCGTCGTCACCTCCCGGCAGTGTCGAAGCCGGAGGTGAGGAACCCGTGAACGCTCATATCGGTCTCGGCCGGCGCGGTGAGGACGCCGCCGTCGACTACCTCGTCGGCCTCGGCTGGACGATCCTCGACCGCAACTGGCGATGCCGCGAAGGCGAACTGGACATCGTGGCCCACGACGGGCGCCGGCACGTCGTCTGCGAGGTGAAGACGCGCAGATCCGCCCGGTTCGGCGATCCCGTCGAAGCGGTCACCACCGAGAAGGCGGCGCGGTTACGGCGGCTGGCCTGGCGGTGGGCCGCCGCCCACGGGGTCGGCGGCGCCCCCATGCGGGTCGACGTCCTCGGCCTGACCGGGGACGGCGACGGATTCTCGATCGACCACCTGCGGGAGGTGTGCTGATGACGCTCGCGAAGACCCGCTCGGTGTCGCTCGTCGGGGTGGACGGCTTCGTCGTCGACGTGGAGGCGGCCATCACCAGCGGCGTCCCCGGCCTGCATCTGGTCGGCCTCCCGGACACGGCGCTCAGCGAGGCCCGCGACCGCGTCCGCGCCGCCATCTTCAACTCCGGAGAAGACTGGCCCAACCGCCATGTCACGGTGTCGCTGTTCCCGGCGAGCATGCCGAAGAAGGGCTCCACGTTCGACCTCGCCATCGCCATTTCGCTGCTCGCGGCGGCGGAGGTCATCCCCGCGCGAAGCTGCGCCGGGATGGTGCTGATCGGCGAACTCGGCCTGGACGGCCGCATACGTCCGATCCAGGGGATACTCCCCGCCGTGCTGGCCGCCGCCAACCGGGGCTGCCGGACGGTCGTGGTCCCCCAGGCGAACGCCGCGGAAGCCGAACTCGTCCCCGGCATGCAGGTGGTGTCGGCGAGCACGCTGCGCGGGCTGCTGTGCACCCTGCGCGACGAGCCGCCGCCCATCGAGGAGGACGAGGAGGACGACTTCGCCCTTCCCCCCGACGGGTACGCCATCAGGCGGCAGGAGATCTCGCCCGATCTGGATCTGGCCGACGTCCGGGGGCAGGCCGAGGCCCGCCGCGCGCTGGAGATCAGCGCGGCGGGAGGGCACCACCTGTTCTTCGCCGGGCCGCCGGGCTGCGGCAAGACGATGCTGGCGGAGCGGCTGCCGACGCTGCTGCCGCCCCTGGAACCCGAGATCGCGCTGGAGGTCACCGCGATCCACTCGGTCGCCGGAACCCTCCGCCCGGGTCAGCCGCTGATCACCCAGCCGCCGTTTTATGCCCCGCATCACACCGCCTCGCGGGCGGCGATGGTCGGCGGCGGGTCGGGCCGGGTTCTGCAGCCGGGCGCCGTGTCCCTCGCGCACCGGGGGATCCTTTTCCTGGACGAGGCGCCGGAGTTCCAATTGGGGACGCTGGACGCCCTGCGCCAGCCCCTCGAAGAGGGCGTCGTCCGCATCTCCCGCATCGAGGGCATCGCGCAGTTCCCCGCACGGTTCACGCTCGTCCTCGCGGCGAACCCGTGCCCGTGCGCCGCGGCAAAGCAGATCGACTGCTCCTGCGCCCCGGGCGTCCGCCGCAAGTACGCCGGCCGCGTGACCGGCCCGCTCCTCGACCGCATCGACCTCAAACTGGAGCTGACACCGGCCAGCCGGGCCGAACTCCGCTACGACCTGGAGTTCGCCGAGTCCAGCAAGGTGGTGGCCGAACGCGTCCAGCTCGCCAGGGAACGGACGCGCCACCGCCTCGCCGGCACCCCGTGGCGTTCGAACTCCGAGGTCCCCGGCCCGGAGCTGCGCAAGCGCTTCACCCCCTCCGCGGAGGCGATGCGGGCGGCCGACGAGGCCCTGCAGCGGGGCACGCTGAGCGCACGCGGCCTCGACCGCATCCTGCGGGTCGCCTGGACCATCGCCGACCTGGCAGGCCACGACGAACCCGGGCCGGACGACGTCGGCGGCGCGCTCGCCCTGTGGTCCGCGGGGCGCCAATGAGCGACGAGAGAACCGCCCGCGCCACCCTCACCGCCGTCGCCGAGCCGGGCGACGCGTTCCTCAACCGCATCATCGACCACTGCGGCCCGGAGGGGGCCCTCGAAGCGGTCCGCACGGCTCGGCTCCCCAGCTCCATCGACGCCACTCCCAAGGAGGTCCGGCGCCTCGGCCAATGGCGGATCCGCCTCATCGCCGCGGAACCCGACCAGGACATGGCGGTCTGCGCCCAGTTCCGCGGCCGACTCATCTGCCCGGGAGATCCCGAATGGCCGACGACCCTCGACGATCTCGGCACCGGACGCCCCTACGCGCTGTGGCTGCGCGGCCCCGGCGACCTGCGCTACTCCTGCCTGCGTTCGGTCGCCGTCGTCGGTTCCCGCGCCGCGTCCCCCTACGGACTGCGCGCCGCCGCCGATTTCGCGTCCGACCTCGCCGACGGCGGCTGGACGGTGATCTCCGGCGGCGCCCTCGGGATCGACGCGGCCGCCCACCGGGGTGCGCTGGCCGCGGACGGCCCGACCGTCGCGGTCCTCGCCAACGGGGTGGACGTCCCCTACCCGGCGTCCAACGAGGGGCTGTTCGCCGAGATGGCGCGGCGGTCCCTGCTGGTGAGCGAGTCGCCGCCGGGGACCCACCCGCACCGGCTGCGGTTCCTCGTCCGCAACCGGGTGATCGCGGCGCTGTCCCGCGGCACGGTCATCGTCGAGGCGGAGGCCCGCAGCGGCGCCCTGAACACGGCCGGCTGGGCGTCCAGACTCGGCCGGGTGGTGATGGCCGTGCCCGGGCCGATCACGTCCCGCTCCTCGGTCGGCTGCCACCGGCTCCTGCGGGAGGAGGGCGTCACGCTGGTCACGCGCCCCGAGGAGATCATCGAGGCGGTGGGGCGCATCGGCGCCGACCTGGCGCCACCGCCCAGCACCCCCGTCCTCGCCCGCGACCGCCTCGAACCGGTCACCAGGTCCGTCCTGGAGGCGCTCCCGGCCCGCGGCGCGGCCGGCCCCGCGCAGCTCGCCGTCAAGGCGGGCGTCGACCTGACCACGGTCAACGCGAAACTGGGCCTCCTGTCGGCGGCCGGCTTCATCGAACGCGCCCCCTCCGGCTGGCGCCTCACGAAGTCCGGGAAATCCCCCAATGGCCCAGCCGAAGAACCCAACATCCCGGACTCTCCGCCCGAGGAGCCGAAATGACCCCGAGCCCGCTTCAGGAAGAGAAATCCGCGCCGGCGAGCACCGAGGCCACGGGACTCGGAGAAAGCCGCGGACGTCCACCGATCGCGGGCTACTCCTCAGAGGGGAGTTCGAAATCGCTCTTGGCGAGTTCTTCGACGTTCACGTCCTTGAACGTGACAACACGCACATTCTTGACGAAGCGGGCAGGGCGGTACATGTCCCAGACCCACGCGTCCTGCATCGTGACCTCGAAGAAGACATCGCCGGTATCGGTGTTGCGCACCTGAAGGTCGACGGAGTTCGTGAGGTAGAACCTGCGCTCGGTCTCGACGACGTAGCTGAACAGGCCGAGGACGTCGCGGTACTCGCGATAGAGCTGCAGCTCCATCTCGGTCTCGTACTTCTCGAGCTCCTCGGCGCTCACGCTCGTGCCCCTTCCGCGCGGCCTTCGCCGGAGACCTCCCCCTCGGTCTCCTCCCCCAAGCCCACATCTCCATTGTTGCGCAAGGCCCGCCCGACGTTGACGTAGGAGAACCGATGCTCTGGACACGGACCGTGCGCGGTGAGCGCCTCGCCGTGCGCGCGGGTCACGTAGCCCTTGTGGACGTCGAAACCGTACTGGGGGTACCGCTCGTGGAGCTCCACCATGATCCGGTCCCGGGTGACCTTGGCGACGATGGACGCCGCCGCCACGCACGCCGCGGCCTGGTCGCCTTTGATCATCGCCAGGCCGGGGACGTCCAGCCCCGGCACGCGGAAGCCGTCGCTGAGGACGTAGGCGGGCCGCTTGTCCAGGGCGGCCAGGGCCCGCCGCATCCCGGTGACATTGCACCGGTGGAGGCCGATCCGGTCGATGTCGTGGCACGGGATGACGATCGCGCTCCACGCGTACGCGCGCTCGGTGATCTCCGCGTACAGCTCTTCGCGACGCGCGGGGGTGAGCAGCTTGGAGTCGGTGAGACCGTCGATCCTTCCGCGTCCTCCCTGCAGGATCACCGCTGCCACCACGAGCGGCCCCGCGCAGGCCCCGCGCCCCGCCTCGTCGACGCCGGCCACGGGGCTGAACCCGCCATGGGCCAAGGCGCGCTCGAACGCGAACAGCCCTGCGTCCCGGCGGGGGGTGAAGCGGAGAGGACGTCCCTTCATGCTCCGCAGCGTACGTCCACGCACCGACGCCTCGCTCCGATTGCCCGCGATAGCCCACCATGTCCACTCCCGAACCACGACAGACTTCGCGAAACACCAGCGCACGCGAGGCAACAGGCGGCGCGAACACACGACCAAGCGCCTTCGCCTGTCCGATTCGCTCTCCGGGTGCCGTGCGCCCGACCCCCGTTGTGGGCGGGCGGGTGGCAGGCAGCTGGAAGCGGTACCTGGGAGGCGGCCCGGGCCGTTGTGGTCGCGGAGTGTGGGCTGCCGCAGTTCCGCCGGGGCGGCGGCCGGCCGTGCGCAGGCCGTGCGTGGGGCCGTGCGTGGGGCGTGCGTGGGGCGTGCGTGGGGCGTGCGTGGGGCCGTGCGTGGCCGGGGTCGTTTGTGCTTGCGGTGGTTGGGACCTCGGTCAGGTGGCTTTCAGCCGACGGCGGCGCAGGTAGGCGAGGGGGAGGGTGCAGAGGGCGCCGAGGGCGTACGGAGTGGCGGGGAGGGCGGCGGCCGCCGGCTTCTCCAGGCCGCGCTGCTTGAAGGTGCCGGGGATCGGAAGGGTGCTGATGCGGTCGAGGGGCCAGACGATGACGAAGGCGCGGCCGATGACGCGGTCGATGGGGATCGTGCCGCCGCCCGGGTCGCCGCGGTGGGAGCGGGAGTCGTAGGAGAGTTCGCGGTGGTCGCCCATGACCCAGAGCTGGCCCGGCTTCACGGTGACGTCGAACGGGTCGTTGGACGGCTTGTTCTGCTCGTGCGTGATCGGGTCGGTGAAGATGTAGGACTTCTCGTCGAGGGGGACGCCGTTGACGGTGACGCGGCCCTGGGCGTCGCAGCACTTGACGTGGTCGCCGGGGATGCCGATGACGCGCTTGATGTAGTCCTTCTCGTTGGGCGCCACGCCGAACGCGGTGCCGACGGCGCGCAGCGCCTTGGAGACCGGGTTGCCGGGCTCGTCCACCTGGACTTCGGGGTCCCAGGAGTCGAGGCCGTTGAAGACGATCACGTCGCCGCGGGCGATGTCCCGGGTGTGGTACACGATCTTGTTGACGAGGACGCGGTCGCCGACCTGGAGGGTGTTCTCCATGGAGCCGGACGGGATGTAGAACGCCTGGACCGCGAAGGCCTTGATGACGAGGGCCAGCACGACGGCGACGACGATGAGGACGGGGAGTTCCTTCCAGAACGATCCCTGCTTCTTCTGCTTCTTACCGCCGTCTTCGGAGTCCTCGGCCGAGTCCACTGGCTCCTTCTCTTCGGGCACCGCGCCCTCGGCTTCGGATCGCACGTCTCTCCGATCGTCCTCGTCAGTCATCAGAGCGAAAGCCTAGCGCCGCGGGGCCTGCGGGACGCCGCCCGCGGGCGTGTCGCGGGCGTCAGCGGCGCTCGCGCCGGTCCGGAACGGGCAACGCCCCGGGCACCCTCGCGGGTTCCCGGGGCGTCGTGGTCCATCGGCTCAGTGCTCGCGCTTCTCCTTGATGCGGGCCGCCTTGCCGCGGAGGTTGCGCAGGTAGTAGAGCTTGGCGCGGCGCACGTCGCCGCGGGTGACGACCTCGATCTTGTCGATCGACGGGCTGTTGATCGGGAAGGTCCGCTCGACGCCGACGCTGTAGCTGACCTTGCGGACGGTGAACGTCTCGCGCGCGCCGCCGCCCTGCCGCCGGATCACCACGCCCTGGAAGACCTGGATACGGCTACGGTTTCCCTCGGTGACGCGCACGTGCACCTTGAGCGTGTCGCCCGGACGGAAGTCCGGGACGTCGGTGCGCATCGCCTTCTTCTCGATCTCCTGGATCAGGGTGTGCATCGCAGCTGTTCCTCGTGGTCGAACGCGGGCGTCGAGAGGCCCCGGTGGGATGTTCATGGGGGCGTCGCGCCGCGGGAAGTGGTCTTGGGGTGCCGTGCGCTGTGGAGGCACGGACGCTCTAGTCTGCCATACCTTCGGAGTCAACCGGAAAACCGGCCTCGCGCAGGACCGCGCGGTCCCGGTCGTCGAGGTCCTCCGGTGCGAGGCGGGCGAGCAGTTCGGGGCGGTGCCGGGCGGTCCGGCGGAGCGCCTCGTCGCGCCTCCAGCGGGCGATCGCGCCGTGGTGGCCCGACAGGAGGACGTCCGGAACCGGCCGATCCCGCCAGACGGGGGGCTTGGTGTAGACGGGGCCCTCCAGGAGCGACTCCATGGCGCCCGGGGCGAAGGAGTCGTCCGCGACGGAGTCGGCGTTGCCGAGCACGCCGGGCACGAGCCGCGCGATCGCCTCGATCATCACCAGGACGGCGACCTCGCCGCCGGCGAGGACGAAGTCGCCGAGGCTGACCTCGTCCACGGGCATGCGGGTGCGGGCCTCCTCGGCGACGCGGGAGTCGATGCCCTCGTAGCGTCCGCAGGCGAACACCAGCCAAGGCTCTTCCGCGTACCGCACCGCGTCGGCCTGCGTGAACGGCCGCCCGCTCGGCGTCGGAATGATCAGCCGCGGCACCGCCCCAGACGCTCCGCCCCCATTTGACGCCTCTTCAGTCGCCGACGCGGCACCGCCAGCCGATTGATCCCCACCGGCCGACGCGGATCCGCCGGCCGACACGTCCCCGGGGCCCGACGAAACGCCGCCAGGCGACTGCCCCCCACCGGCCGAGACATCCCCAGGATCCGGCGAAACGCCGCCGGGCGACTGGTGCCCGCCGGTCGGCACGTCCCCGGGGCCCGACGCGGTGTCGGTGGGGGACGCGTGGCCACCTGGTCCGGCGGGCTCCGGGGCGCCGGGTGACTGGGTGTTGGAGAGTGCCGCGTGTCCGGCGGCGGGTGTGGCCTCGGTGGCCGACGGCTGCCCGTGGTTTTCGGGAGGGGGTGGGGCGATGGCGTCCAGGGCTTCGCCCCAGGGGTCGGGTTTCATGACCATGCCGGGGCCGCCGCCGTAGGGGGTGTCGTCGACGGTGCGGTGGCGGTCGTGGGTCCAGTCGCGCAGGTCGTGGACGCGGACGTCCAGCAGGCCGGCGCGGCGGGCCTTGCCCAGGAGGGAGAGGTCGAGGGGGGCGAAGTACTCGGGGAAGATCGTGACGATGTCGATTCTCATGGTTCGTCGAGCAGTCCGGGGGGCGGGTCGATGACGAGCCGCCCCCCGGGGACGTCCACCTCGGGGACGAGCGCGGCCACGAACGGCACGAGCTTCTCCCCGCCGGGGCCGCGCACGACGAGCAGGTCCTGGCCGTGGTGCAGCACGTCGGCGACGGCGCCGACGTCGGCGCCGTCAGCGGTGACCACGGCGAGGCCGATCAGCTCCTGGTCGTGGAAGTCGTCCGGGTCGGCGGACGGGGGGATGTCACCGGGGTCGACGACGAGCCACGTGCCGCGCAGGGCCTCGGCGGCGTCGCGGTCGCCGATCCCGGCGAAGCGCACGAGCAGGCGTCCCGAATGCCAGCGGGTCCGCTCGACGGTGAGCGGACCGGCGGCGCCGGGGTCGGTGGCGATCTCGGTGCCCGCGGCGAACCGGATGTCCGGCTCGTCCGTGCGGACGTCGATGGTCATCTCGCCGCGGACCCCGTGCGGCCGTCCGATACGTCCCACCACGAGCGGTTCGCTCATCGGAACGCCACTCAGCGGACCTCGTTGACGTCGAGCAGGTCAACGCGCACGTAGCGGCCCCCGGAGAGGGCGCTGATCACCGTGCGGAGGGCCTTGGCGGTGCGGCCGCCGCGGCCGATGACCTTCCCGAGGTCCTCGGGGTGCACGCGCACCTCCAGGACCCGGCCGCCCCGGATCCGGCGGGCGCGGACCCGGACGTCGTCCGGGTTCTCGACGATCCCGCGGACCAGGTGCTCGAGCGCTTCTTCGAGCACTGTCAGCCCTCGCTCTTGGCTTCGTCGGTCTCGGCGGCCTTGGCCTCGGACTTCTTCGGCTCGGCCTTCTTCTTGCCGCGGGTCGCGGTGCCGGCGGCCTCGTCCTCGCCCAGGGACTCCTTGACGGCGGCCTCGAAGGCGGCCTTCTTGTCGGGCTTGGGCTCGGCGACCTTGAGGGTGCCCTCGGCGCCCGGCTCGCCCTTGAACTTCTGCCAGTCGCCGGTGATCTTCAGCAGGTTCAGGACGGGCTCGGTCGGCTGCGCGCCGACACCGAGCCAGTACTGCGCCCGCTCGGAGTCGATCTTGATGAGCGAGGGCTCCTGCTTCGGCTGGTAGAGGCCGATCTCCTCGATGGCGCGCCCGTCCCGCTTGGTGCGGGCGTCGGCCACGACGATCCGGTACTGCGGGTTCCGGATCTTCCCCAGACGCTTGAGCTTGATCTTGACTGCCACGGGTGTGGTGTACTCCGATTTCATAACTGGGTGGACGAGCCCGCGCCAGGTGGGGAACACCGGCTCACGGCCGCCCGATGGACTCCGGCCGCGCAGGACGAGAGAGGGCGCCTCGCGGTTCCGGGTTTCCAGCCTGTCATTCTGCCAGACGTTCGGCGCGAAGGTGCAATCGCAAGGCCCCGTGTCCCCGACTCGCCCGCCATGGCGCCGCGGGGACCGCGGGGCCCGCGGTCACTTCTTCTTGCGGTTCTGCAGTTTGCCCAGGTCGGGCATCTGGAAGCCCGGCGGGAGCCGGCCCGCGAGGCCGGGGGGAAGTCCGTCCTGGCCGGCGCCGCCGGGGCCGCCGAGGCCCGGCGGGAGCGACTGGGGCATGCCGTCCGCGGCGGGCTGCCGGTTCTTGCCGGCGGCGCGCTTGCGCGGGTCGCCGCTGCGCTGCTTGCCCTTCCGGTTCTTCTTGGCTGCCGCCTTCGCCGCCTTCTTCCGCCCGCCGGGCATGCCGGGCAGCCCCATGCCGCCGGCCATCTGGCGCATCATCTTCTGCGCGTCGAAGAACCGGGTGACGAGGCTGTTGACCTCGCCGACGGACACGCCGGAGCCCTTGGCGATGCGGGCGCGGCGGGAGCCGTTGATGATCTTGGGCTGGGCGCGCTCCTGCGGGGTCATCGAGCGGATGATCGCGGCGATGCGGTCCAGGTCCTTGTCGTCGATCTGGCTGATCTGGTCGCGGACCTGCCCCATGCCCGGCATCATCCCGAGCAGGTTCCCGATCGGGCCGAGCTTGCGGATCATCATCATCTGCTCGAGGAAGTCCTCGAGGGTGAAGTCCTCGCCCGACGCGAACTTGGTGGACATCTTCTCGGCCTGCTCGGCGTCGAACGCCTGCTCGGCCTGCTCGATCAGGGTGAGGATGTCGCCCATGTCGAGGATCCGGCCCGCCATGCGGTCGGGGTGGAAGACGCTGAAGTCCTCCAGCTTCTCGCCCGTCGAGGCGAACATGATCGGGCGCCCGGTGATGTGCCGCACCGACAGCGCCGCGCCGCCGCGCGCGTCGCCGTCGAGCTTGGTGAGGACGACGCCGTCGAAGCCGACGCCGTCCATGAACGCCTGGGCGGTGTTGACCGCGTCCTGGCCGACCATGGCGTCCACGACGAAGAGGATGTCGTCGGGCTGGACGGCGTCGCGGATGTCGATGGCCTGCTGCATCATCTCCGCGTCGACGCCGAGGCGGCCCGCGGTGTCGATGACGACGATGTCGTGCTGGGCGTGCCGGGCCTGGTCGAGCGAGCGGCGCGCCACGTCGACCGGGTCGCCGACGCCGCTGCCCGGCTCGGGCGCGAACACCGGCACCCCGGCCCGCTCGCCGACGACCTGGAGCTGCTGGACGGCGTTGGGCCGCTGCAGGTCGGCGGCCACCAGCATCGGGGTGTGGCCCTCCTGCTTCAGCCACCGGGCGAGCTTGCCGGCGAGGGTGGTCTTGCCGGCGCCCTGCAGACCCGCGAGCATGATCACGGTGGGCGGCGTCTTGGCCAGCCGGAGCCGGCGGGTCTCGCCGCCGAGGATCTCGATGAGCTCCTCGTTGACGATCTTGACGACCTGCTGCGCCGGGTTCAGCGCCTGCGAGACCTCCGCGCCGGCGGCCCGCTCCTTGACCTGCGCGATGAAGTCCTTGACGACGGGCAGCGCGACGTCGGCCTCGAGCAGCGCGATCCGGATCTCGCGGGCCGTCGCGTTGATGTCGGCCTCGGAGAGCCGGCCCTTGCTGCGCAGGGACGAGAAGACCGTCGTCAACCGGTCGGAGAGCGTCTCGAACACGTGTCTGGACCGTCCTTGGAAAGCTTCTGGGATCGCTATCAGCGTATAGGGTCACCGGCCCGGCCCGCCCGCCTCGCCGGACCCGTTCCCGGAGGCTCCGCGACGCGCCCGCGCCGGAGCCGCCGCCGCCGCTTCAACGCAGGGCGGCGAGGACCTCTTCCCGGACGGCGGCGAGCGCGGCGGGGTCGTCGAGCGGGCGCCCCGCCCCGTCCACCACGTAGAAGACGTCCACCGCCTCGGCCCCGAGGGTGTCGACCTGGGCCGCGCGCACCTGCAGCCCGCACGCCCCGAGCGCCTGCCCGACCCGCCACAGCAGGCCGGGGCGGTCGTGGGCGCGCACCTCGATGACGGTCGCCGTCCGCGAGGCGTCGTCCACGATCATGACCCGCGGCGGGGGCGCCGCCGCCCCGGGCCGCACCCGCACCGACCGCGCCCTGCGCTCCAGCCGCCCCGCCACGTCGAGCCGCCCCGCGAGCATGAGCCGCAGGTCCGCCTCCAGCCCGGCCGGATCGGGCGGCGCCCCGAACTCCGGCACCGCCGTGAAGTCGAGCACCGCGGTCCCCGCGCCGTCCCCGGCCTCCCCCGCCCCGGTGTCCGCGGGCGCGGCGGCGTGCGGGGAGGAGGTGGTCCGGGCGGTCTTGACGGCCAGGCGGTGCAGGGCGAGGACGCCGGCGGCGCGCCAGAGGAGGCCGGGGCGGTCGGGGGCGGCGATGGTGATGCGGGAGCCCGCGACGCGGACCGCCGCGCCGTCGTGGCGGGCCAGGGCCAGGTGGTCCGGTGAGGGGTCGGGGGCGGGCGGGGGCGTGCCGCCGGAGAGGGCGGCGGCGGAGCGGCGGGCGAGTTCGGCGACGAGGCCGGCCTTCCAGGCGCCCCAGGCGGCGGGCCCGGTCGCGGTTCCGTCGGCGATCGCGAGGGCGGCGAGGAGGTCGAGGATCTCGCGTTCGCGGCCCGGCACCTCCGACACGGCGGCGGTGACGGTCTGGACGGTCACCGGGTCGTCGATGTCCCGGCGGGTCGCGGTCTCGGGGAGCAGCAGGTGGTGGCGGACGAGCGTTTCGAGTACGCGCACGTCGTCGTCGGGGAAGCCGAGGCGGGCGCCGAGGTCGCGGACGACGACGGCGCCGCCGGCCGAGTGGTCGCCGGGCCATCCCTTGCCGATGTCGTGCAGGAGGGCGCCGACGAGGAGCAGGTCGGGGCGGGCGACCTCGCGGGTGAGGGCGGCGGCGCCGGCGGCGGTCTCCACGAGGTGGCGGTCGACGGTGAAGCGGTGGATCGGGTTGCGCTGCGGGCGGTTGCGGACGCGTTCCCAGTCGGGCAGCAGCCGGACGATCAGCCCGGCCTGGTCGAGGGCCTCCCAGACGGCGATGGCGGCGGGACCGGCGCCGAGCAGGGAGACGAGCGCGTCGCGGGCGCCGGCGGGCCACGGCGCGGGCGGCAGCGCGGCGTGCTCGGCGAGCCTCGCGACCGTGGCGGGAGCGAGCGGGAGGCCGGCCTGCGCGGCGGCGGCGGCGACGCGCAGGACGAGGACGGGGTCGCCGAGGTCGGCGTTGCGCGCGAGGACGACCTCGCCCTCGTGCTCGACGGCGCCGTCCCCGACGGGGCGCCGCTGGATCGCCCGCCGGCGCCCGGTGGCCGGGGTGGGGAGCCGGCCGGGAACGCCCTGGGAGCCGCGGGGCCGGGTGACGCGGTCCACTCGGCGCCACAGGTTGGAGCCCGCGTAGGTGATCGTGCGGGCGGCCTCCACGATCGAGCGCTGCAGGGCGTCGGCGTCCAGCAGGCCGAGGGCGCGGGCCACGGCCTGCTGCTCCTGCAGGACGAGCCGGTCGGTGGCGCGGCCGGTGGTCTCGTGCAGGGCGTGGCGGACGTCGAGGAGCAGGTCGTGGGCGGCGCGGACGCGGCCGTCCGGGCCGGACGCCACCCAGGACGCGGCGACCGCGTGCATGACGTGGACGTCGCGCAGGCCGCCGTGGGCCTCTTTGACGTCGGGTTCCAGGAGGAAGGCCAGCTCCCCCTTGGCCTCCCAGCGGTCGCGGCACATCGCCGACAGCTCGGGCAGCCGGACGGCGGCGTCGGCGCGCCAGTCGGCGAGGACGGCGGCGCGCAGTTCGTCCACGAGGGTGTGGTCGCCCGCGATGCGCCGCGCCGACAGCAGGCCGAGGGCGGCCTTCATGTCGCCGCGCGCGACGGTCCGCGCCTCGTGGACGGTGCGGACGGAGTGGTCGAGCCGCGTCCCGGAGTCCCAGAGCGGGTACCAGACCCGGTCCGCGATCCCGGCGATGTCGGGGCGGCCGCGGTGCAGCAGGACGAGGTCGAGGTCGCCGCCGGGGGTCAGCTCGCGGCGCGCGTGGCTGCCGACCGCGACGAGCGCGACCCCGTCCGCGTCGCAGGCGGCGGCCAGCAGGGAGGCGAGGCGGCGGTCCAGGTCGGCGGCGCGTGCGGCCCGCGCCGCCGCCAGGGCGTCGCGGGCCGCCTGCGCACCGCCGGCCTCGGTGATGGCCACGGGGCGTCCTAGAGGGCTTCCGGGCCGGTCTCGCCGGTGCGGACGCGGACGACGGTGTCGACCGGCACCGCCCACACCTTGCCGTCGCCGATCTTGTCGGTGCGGGCGGCGCGGACGATCACGTCGATGATGTCGTCGGCGTCCTCGGCGTCGACCAGGATCTCCACCCGCAGCTTGGGCACGAGGTCGACCTGGTACTCGGCCCCCCGGTAGACCTCGGTGTGGCCCTTCTGCCGCCCGTAGCCGCTGGCCTCGCTGACGGTCATGCCCTTGACCCCGAAGGTCTCCAGGGCCTTCTTGACCTCGTCCAGCTTGAACGGCTTGATGACCGCCGTGATGAGCTTCATCCTCACGCCTCAACCTTCTTCGCGGGGGCGGCGGGCGCCGCCGCGGTCGCCCCGGAGCCGATGCCCGCGCGGATGGTGCCGAAGTCGTAGGCGGTCTCCGCGTGCGCCGTGCTGTCGATGCCGGCGGCCTCGTCGTCCTCGCTGATCCGGAAGCCCATCGTCAGGTCGATGACCTTCGCGATCAGGAAGGTCACGACGAACGAGTAGGCGAGGGTCGCCAGGACGGCGACGGCCTGCTTGCCGAGCAGCCCGAGCCCGCCGCCGGCGAACAGCCCGTCCGCGCCGCCGTCGTTGACCGCGGTGGTGGCCAGGAGGCCGATCAGCAGCGCGCCGACGATCCCGCCGACCATGTGGACGCCGACCACGTCGAGCGAGTCGTCGTACCCGAGCCGGTACTTGAGGCCCACCGCGAACGCGCACACCGCGCCGGCGACGAGGCCGAGGACGATGGCGCCGAGCGGGGTGATGAACGCGCAGGCGGGGGTGATGGCGACCAGCCCGGCGACGACGCCGGAGGCGATGCCGAGCGTGGTGGAGGCGCCGTCGCGCAGCTTCTCCACCACGATCCAGGCGAACGCGGCGGCGCAGGTCGCGGCGAGCGTGTTGATGAACGCGACGGCCGCGGTCTCGCCGGCCGCGAGGGCGGAGCCGGCGTTGAACCCGAACCACCCGAACCACAGCAGCCCGGCGCCGAGCAGCACGAACGGCAGGTTGTGCGGGCGCATCGGCTCCTTCGGCCAGCCCTTGCGCTTGCCGAGGACGATCGCCAGCGCGAGCGCCGCGACGCCGGCGTTGATGTGGACGACCGTGCCGCCCGCGAAGTCGAGTGCGCCGAGGTCGAACAGCCAGCCCGCCTTGCCGCCGTCCTGGCCGTCCGACCACCACACCCAGTGCGCGATCGGGAAGTACACGAGCGTGGCCCAGACCAGGGCGAACACGACCCAGGCGCCGAACTTGGCGCGGTCGGCGACGGCGCCGCTGATCAGCGCGACGGTGATGATGGCGAACGTCGCCTGGAACGCCACGAACACCAGCTGCGGGATGCCCGTGCCGTCGTCGGCCGTCGCCGCGTTCTCCAGCCCGACGAGCCCCCAGTCGCCGAAGCCGCCGACGAACGAGCTGAGCGGGCCGCCGTCGCCGAAGGTGAGGGAGTAGCCGTAGACGACCCACGCCATCCCCACCACGGCGATGCTGACGAAGCTCATCATCATCATGTTGAGCACGCTCTTCGCGCGGCTCATGCCGCCGTAGAAGAAGGCCAGCCCGGGTGTCATCAGCAGGACGAGCGCGGTACTCGTCAGCATCCAGGCGGTACTACCGCTGTCGATCTTCATCTCTCTGAGAGCCCCTCCTCGCCAGGGAACTTCGAACTGCTCAGAGACTCGACCTCGGCGGTTTCGCCCGCGGGACCCCCACGTTTCCACGGTGTGAAAACCGACACCGGCGTGTTTCGCAGGTGTTTCTAAATCCTCACATGTCGTAATTCGCTGATCGGCGGGCGGTCCCGGCCCCCGCAAACCCCGCGCGGCCGGCGTCCCCGGCCGCCCGGACCCTGCGCCGCCCGGACCCTGCGCCGCCCGGACCCTCCGCCGCCCGGACCCTCCGCGGCCCGGACTCTCCGCCGCCAGGGATTCTCAGTCGCCCAGGATCGCGTCCACGAACGCCTCCGGCTCGAACGGGGCGAGGTCGTCCGGCCCCTCCCCCAGCCCGACCAGCTTGACCGGGACGCCCAGCTCCCGCTGCACCTGGACGACGATGCCGCCCTTCGCGGTGCCGTCGAGCTTGGTCAGCACGACGCCCGTCACGTTGACGACCTCGGCGAACACGCGCGCCTGCTGCATGCCGTTCTGCCCGGTCGTCGCGTCCAGGACGAGCAGGACCTCGTCCACCGCGGCCTGCTTCTCCACGACGCGCTTGACCTTGCCCAGCTCGTCCATCAGCCCGGTCTTGGTGTGCAGCCGGCCCGCGGTGTCGATGATCACCACGTTGACCTTGCTCTCGATGCCCTGCCGGACCGCGTCGAACGCGACGCTCGCCGGGTCGGCGCCCTCGTCCTTGCGGACGACCTGCGCCCCGACGCGCGCCCCCCACGTCTCCAGCTGGTCGGCGGCGGCGGCGCGGAAGGTGTCGGCGGCGCCGAGCAGCACCGTGTTGCCGTCGCCGACGAGGACGCGGCCGAGCTTGCCGCAGGTGGTGGTCTTGCCGGTGCCGTTGACGCCGACGACCATGAGCACCGCCGGGCGGTCGCCGGCCGCCTCGGTGCGCAGCGAGCGGTCCAGGTCCGGGCCGATCTGCTTGATCAGCTCCTCCCGGAGCAGCTCCCGGACCTCCGCCGCGGTGCGGGTGCCGAGCACCTGGACGCGGGTCCGCAGGTCGTCGGTGACCTGCCGGGCCACGGCGGTGCCCATGTCCGCGGTGATGAGGGTGTCCTCGATCTCCTCCCAGGCGTCCTCGTCGAGCGTGTCGCGCGACAGCAGGCCGAGGAGGGTCTTGCCGAACGTGTTCTGGGAGCGCGCGAGCCGCGCCCGCAGCCGGACCAGCCGGCCCGCGCCCGGCGGCGGCTTCTCGATCTCGACCGTGGGCCGCGGCGCCGGCACCTCGGCCGGCGGCGCCCGCTCGATCGTGGGGGCTCCGGCCTCCGCCTCGTCGGCGGCGGTCGCGCCGCCGGTCCGTTCCGTCGGACGCTCAACCGGCGGGCGCGGGCGGGTGCGGCGGGGCCGCAGCAGGGTGATGCCGCCGACGATCAGCGCGACGGCGGCCAGCGCGGCGATGACGATCAGATATTCCATAGCGCCCCCAGTTTTCCATGCTCACCCCGGGGGACGGTCCGGGTGACCGGTCCGGGTGATCAGTCCGGCGCTCCCCGGGGCAGCGATGCCCGCTCGGAGGACTCCCATTCGTCGACGTTGCGGAGCAGGGCCTCCAAGTAGGAGCGCAGGTGGGTGCGGTAGACGTCGCTGTAGGTGCGCAGGTAGGCGATCTCGCGCTCCATGGCGCGGCGCTCGTCGGGCGGGAGGGGCGCGGCGGGGGCCTGCCCGGCGGAGCGGACGGCGGCGTCGGCCACGGCGGCGGCCTTGCGGTGGGCGTCCTCCAGCAGGTGCTCCGCGCGGCCCTTGGCGTCGGAGATGATCGCCTCGCGGTGCAGGCGCGCCTCGTGGGCCAGCTCGCGGGTGTAGCGCTCGGCGTCCGCGACGTAGAGGTCGGCGGTCTGCTGGGCCTGCGACAGGATCCGGACGGCCTGGAAGTGGGCGTCCTCGGGAGCCAGCACGCCGGAGCCGCCCCCCTTGGCCGCCTGGGCGCGCAGCCGGTTCACCTCGTTGGCGAGGGCGGCCTTGTCGTTGAGGATCTGGACGAGCTCCCGCTCGACGTACGCCAGGAAGTTGCGGACTTCGTCCTCGTCGTATCCGCGGCGGCCGAGGGCGGCCCGGGCGAACACCACCGAGTGGAGCTCGCCCGGGGTCAGCCGCGACCCCGTGGACACGACGGGAAGGTTCGGGGAGTTCAACGCGCTCACCTCTGTGCGTCGGCGAAGGTTTCCAGGCGGATGCGGTCGCGCGCGACGCCGAGCCGCGCGAGCTGCTCGACGGTGTGCCCGACCATCGCGGACGGCCCGCACACGTAGGCGTCGCGGCCGTCCCAGGGGCCGTGCCGCGCCACGATGTCCGACAGGCCGCCGTACTCGACGTCGCCCGACTGGAGGAACGCCGAGAAGCCGTGGCCGCCCGGCTCGTCCGACACGGCGGGCACGACGGTGAGCCAGGGGAACTCGCCGGCCAGCTTGGTCAGGTGCTCCAGGTCGTACAGGCCGTCGCGGGTGCGGGCGCCGAAGAACAGATGCACGCGCGGCGGGACGGGTCTCCGCGCGATCTGCTCCAGGATCGCCTTGAGCGGCGCCAGGCCGGTGCTGCCCGCGACGAGGAGGACGTCGCGCGGCGACTCCTCGTCCAGGGTGAGCGTGCCGACGGGCGCGCCCATGCGGATCCGGTCGCCGGTCTCGGTGGCGCGCACCAGGACCGGGCTCACCGGCCCGCCGTCCACCAGGCGGACGTGGAAGTCGACAGTGTGGTCGGGCCGGGGCGCGTTCGCCATCGAGTAGTACCGCCAGTGCCGCAGCCTGGACGGCACCTCCAGCGCGACCGACTGGCCGGGCAGGTAGGGCAGCGGCCGGTCCGGCTGGACGCGCAGGACGGCGATGTCGAACCGGCGCCGCTCGACCGCGACGACCAGCCCGTTCCACCAGGCGGGGCTGGTGAGGGCGTTCTCGTCGGCGGCCTCCAGCATGACCTTGGCGACCAGGCTGTAGGCGGCGTTCCAGTCGCTCTCGACGTCGTCGGTCCAGCCGTCCCCGGCGAAGTGCCGGAGGGTGGCGATGAGGCTGGCGCCGACGTGCGGGTAGTGCTCGGCGACGATCCCGAACCGGCGGTGGTCGCGGCCGAGCTGCTGCAGGAACGGGACGAGCGCGGGAAGGTCGTCGACCCGCGCGACGATGTGGCCGAGGGCGCGCAGCAGCTTGTCGCGCTGCCCGCTCATCCCGACCGGGAACATGTCGCGCAGGTGCGGGTTGCGCACGAACAGGTCGGAGTAGAAGAACAGGGGGACGGCGTCGCCCTGGCCGGCGACCCGCTCGAAGCTGTCCTTCAGTCGCTGGGCGTCCACGCGGGATCAGGCGACGGGCTCCGCGGCGGCCTCGGTCATGACTCTCGCGACGACGCCGTAGGCGGCCGTCCAGTCGCGTTCGAGGTCCTCGGTCCACGCGGGGCCGCTGAAGTGGGCCAGGGTCGCGAGAAGGCTCGCCCCGACGGGGCCGTAGTGGTCGGGGACGACGCCGAAGCCGTGGTGGCGCCGGCCGAGGTCCCGCAGGAACGGGACGAGGGAGTCCGGATCGTCGACCGACGAGACGATCTGGGAGAGCGCGGCGAGCAGCACCTCGTGCTGCTTGGCCATCGCGGCCGGGAACATCGATCTGAGCTGCGGGGAACGCGCGAAAAGGTCGGCGTAGAAGAATTCGGCGACGTCCACGCCGTTCGCGCCCACCAGCGCGAAATTGTCTTTGAGTTTCTGGGCGTCCACGGGCATCGGACCTCTCCGGTTCTCCGTCCCGGGCGGGAGGCCCGGGTGAGGGGAGGCCGGAGAACCACGGTGCACATGGGTAGCCGATGCCCACGGGGTGCACAAGTCCGCCAGCGTAGCCGCGGCGTCACGGTCGGTGCGGTCCGGCCGCGCCCATTACTCCTCACCGGCGAAAATGCATCGTGATCCATCAGTTATTGGACGCGCCATGTTTTTTTCGTCTGCCCGAAATGCAGACGGATGGGCGGTACAACGTTCCAAGAAGAAAAATGAGTGGATATTACGGACATATGAAATCCGCAACCCACTCGAATCGGACGGCGTCGGCCGGGTTCAGTCGCGCAGCCGCTGGCTGACGACCTGGGTGACGCCGTCGCCGCGCATGCTGACGCCGTAGAGGGCGTCGGCGCCCTCCATGGTGCGCTTCTGGTGGGTGATGACGATCAGCTGGGACGACTCGCGCAGCTCCTCGAAGACGGTGATGAGCCGCTGCGTGTTGGTGTCGTCCAGCGCGGCCTCGACCTCGTCCAAGACGTAGAACGGCGAGGGGCGCGCCTTGAAGACGGCGACGAGGAAGGCGATGGCGACCAGGGACCGCTCGCCGCCGGACAGCAGCGACAGCCGCTTGACCTTCTTGCCGGGCGGGCGGGCGGAGACCTCGACGCCGGTCGTGAGCATGTCGCCGGGCTCGGTCAGCGAGAGGGCGCCCTCCCCGCCGGGGAACAGCCGCGCGAAGATCCGCTCGAACTCGCGGGCGGTGTCCTCGTAGGCGGCGGCGAACACCTCCTGGACGCGGTCGTCGACCTCCTTGACGAGGCCGAGCAGCTCGCGCTGGGTCTTCTTGAGGTCCTCCAGCTGCGAGGTGAGGAACGCGTGGCGCTCCTCCAGCGCGGCGAACTCCTCCAGGGCGAGCGGGTTGACCTTGCCGAGCTGGTTGAGCTGCCGCTCGGCGGCCTTGGCGCGCTTCTCCTGGACGGCCCGGTCGTAGGGGGCGGGCTGCGCGTCCTCCCCCTTCTCGGGGTCGGGCGGGACGGGCTGGTCGGGCCCGTACTCGGCGACGAGCGACTCGACCTCCAGGCCGAACTCGTCCAGGGCGCGCTGCTCGTACTGCTCCAGCCGGAGCCGCTGCTCGGCGCGCGCGACCTCGTTGCCGTGCACGACGTTGACCAGGCGCTCCAGGGTCGCCGACAGCTCGCGGACCTGCGTGCGGACGACCTTCAGCTCGGCCTCGCGGGCGGCCTTGGCCTGCTCGGCGGCCTCGCGGCGGCGGACGGCGGCGGCGAGGGAGTGCTCGATGCGCTCCAGCGCCGTGCGGGCGCCGCGGTGGACGGCCTTGGCGACGCGCGCCTGCTCCTCCCGGCGGGCGCGGCGCCGGGCGGCGCGGGCGCGCTCCTCGCGCTCGCGGCGGGCGCCGCGTTCGAGGGCGTCGGCGCGGCCGGCGATCGCCTGCACCCGCTCCTCGGCGGTGCGGACCGACAGCCGCGCCTCCATCTCGGCGGACCGCAGCTCCTGGCAGCGGGCGTTCAGCTCGTCGCGCGCGGCGGTGTCGTGCCCGGCCTCGTCGGCGACCTCGGCGGCCTCCTCCGACTCGGCGAGCCGCATCGCGAGCTCCTCGGCCGCCTCGGTGTCGCGCTCCAGCGACTCGTTCGCGGCGTCCAGGGCCTTGGTGAGCCGCTCCACCTCGCCCCGCGCCGCCCGGACGTCGGCCTCCAGGCGCGCGGCGCGCTTGGCCTCCTGCGCGGCCCGCGCGTCGAACTCGCGCACGCGGGCCCTGACGCGGTCCAGGTCGCTCTGGGCCCGGTTGACGGCCGACTGGGCTTCGGCGGCGGCCGCCTCCGCGGCCTCCAGCGCCGCCTGGGCGGAGTGCTCGCGCTCCACCGCCGCGCCGAGGTCTCCGGCGGCCGCCGCGGCCGCGGTCTCGGCGGCGGCGAGCTCCTCGGCGGCCTGGTCGAGCGCCGCGCGCATCTGCAGCAGGCTCTGGCCCCCGCCGGCCGCGCCGCCCTGGGCCCAGTGGGCGCCCACGAGCTCGCCGTCGCGGGTCACGGCGCGCAGGGACGGCTCGCGGCGGACGAGGGACGCGGCGGCAGGCACGTCGTCCACCACGGCCACGTCCCGCAGGAGATGCTCGACGGCCGGGCGCACCGCGCCGGGGACGCTGACCGCGTCGACCGCGTAGTCGACGCCGGGCACCCGCGCGGCCGGCGCCGCCGCTCCGCCGCCGATGAGCAGCCCGGCGCGCCCGGCGTCGCGCGCGCGGAGCAGCGCCAGGGCGGCCTCGGCGGTGTCCAGGGAGCCGACGGCGATGGCCTCGGCGGCGTTGCCGAGCGCGGCGGCGACCGCCGTCTCGTAGCCGGGGCGCACGTTCAGCAGCGACGCGACCGTGCCGAGCACCCCGTCGAGCGACCCGTCCGCGCCCGCCGACAGCAGGGCCTCCCCGCCCTCGGCGGCGCTGGACAGCGTCAGGTTCAGCGCCTCGATGCGGGCCTGCAGCGCCGCGACCCTCTTCTGCGCGGCCTGGTCGGCGGACCGCGCCGCCCCGACGGCGGACCGCGCCTCCTTCAGCGCCCGCCGCGGGCCGTCCACGGCCGCGCGGGCGGCCTCGGCGGCGTCCTTGGCGGTGGCGAGCGCCTCCTGCGCGGCCTCATGCTCGGCGGCGAGCGCCGGGTCCTCGACGACCTCGGCCTCGAACGCCTCGAACTCCACCCGGGCGTCCTCGGCGCGCTGCTCGGCCTCCTCGCGGGCCTCGGCGAGCCGGCCGATCTCCGACCGCCCGGCCTGCGCCTTGCTGCGCAGCGCCTCGACGCGGCCGCGCAGCCGGGCCAGCTCCTCGCGGCGGTCGGCGGCGGCGCGCGCGGCGGCCTGCAGGCGGCGCTCCTCGGCGGCGAGGGCCTCCTCGACGCCCGTCCGCTCCTGGACGGCGTCGGCCAGCCCGTCCTGCGCCTCGTCCAGCGCGGCGCGGAGCATCTCCTCCTGCTCGCGGATCTCCGCGGCCTCGCGCTCCATGTCCTCGGGGTCGCGCCCGCGCCGCTCCTCCTCGCGCGCCTCGGCCGCGTTGCGGTGCCGCTCGGCGGCGAGCTCGGCGACGCCGTTCAGCCGCTCCTTCAGCGCCGACAGCCGGAACCAGGTGTCCTGCACCCGCGCGAGCCGCGGCGCCTGCTCGGCCTCCTCCGCCTCCAGGACGGCCTCGCGCCGCTGCGCCTCGGCCAGCGCCCGCTCCGTCTCGGCGCGGCGCTCCCGGATCGCGGCCTCGTCGGCGGCCTCCTGCTCCAGCTTCGTCCGCAGCGTGACGAGGTCGTCGGCGAGCAGCCGCAGCCGCGCGTCGCGCAGGTCGGCCTGGATCACCGCGGCGCGCCGCGCGATCTCGGCCTGCCTGCCGAGCGGCTTCAGCTGCCTGCGCAGCTCGCCGGTGAGGTCCTGGACGCGGGTGAGGTTGCCCTGCATCGCGTCCAGCTTGCGGAGGGCCTTCTCCTTGCGCTTGCGGTGCTTGAGGACGCCGGCCGCCTCCTCGATCACCGCCCGGCGCCCCTCCGGGCCCGCGTGCAGGACGCGGTCGAGCTGCCCCTGCCCGATGATGACGTGCATCTCGCGGCCGATGCCGGAGTCCGACAGCAGCTCCTGGATGTCCAGCAGCCGGCACGGGTCGCCGTTGATCGCGTACTCGCTGGACCCCGACCGGAACATCAGCCGGCTGATCGTCACCTCGGTGTAGTCGATGGGCAGCGCCCCGTCGGAGTTGTCGATGGTGAGCACGACCTCGGCGCGGCCGAGCGGCGCCCGGTTCGCCGTCCCGGCGAAGATGACGTCCTCCATCTTGCCGCCGCGCAGCGACTTGGCGCCCTGCTCCCCCATCACCCAGGCCAGCGCGTCCACGACGTTGGACTTGCCCGACCCGTTGGGCCCCACGACGGCCGTGATCCCCGGCTCGAACTTGAGCGTGGTGGAGGACGCGAAGGACTTGAAGCCGCGCAACGTCAAGGTCTTCAGGTACAAACCTTCGCCATCCTCCCTGCTCCGCGCCGGCGCCGGGCGCCGGGCGCCCGCCCGTTCCGCGCCCGGCGGCAACGCTAGAGGCTATCGCGTACCTGCGCCGACGATCCGTTCCGCCGCCCGGTCCCTCCGGCCGGGGCGCGCCGTCCGCCGCCCCGTCCGGCAGATGCCGCAATTCCATAGATCAACACGTAACGCGCAGATTCGGGCGACCCGAAAACGGTCAAACCTTTACCGCATCTTGAACCGGCGGCACTCCCGCCGTCCAACGGACGCTCCGCCACCGCAACTGCGCGGAACGAGCAAATGGCGACGGTCTCCGGAACCGCGGCCAATGCCCGCAGGCTTCTGACCAGCAATTCAGCGCCGGACCGGCAATGGATAAGACCTGTCTGCGACGCCCCATCGGCGACGGTTCGGTTCACTTGGCCGCCGAACGATCCGAGGGGCTCGGACGCCGGCACGCCGCGCCCGCCGCCGGTGCCGAGCGCGACGGAGCGAACGCCTCGGCCGTGGGCGTCGGAGACCCGCCGCCTGTGCGGCGGTGCGCCCGCGGCCGGGCACGTCAGAGGCCCAGCGCCACCATGCGGCGGCGTCTGGGCCTGGTGGGTTCTGAGCCCCGCTCTGCGGCGACCTCAGCGCCGCGATCGCGTCCGGAGGCCGGTGTGATCCTCCGGGAACTTGATCGCGCGGCGGGCGCCGGGCGAGTCACGCGATGCCGGCGAACGCCGCTTTGCCCGCTGATGGGAGGGCCCGCGGGGCCCGACCGCCGAGAGCGAAGCGATACACACAGCGCCGAAGTCAGGTCAGCGCGGGTTCGCGGTCCTTCACCGCGAGGGACATCACATCGTCGTCCGTCGCCGTCGCAAGCGCGTCGTTCTCCGCCTGAAGCCGTACCAGCTCGGCTTCCAGATCACGTACGCGCTGCTGCAGGCGCCGCATCTCCGCGACCATCCGGGGGTCGGGACCGCCGACGTGGCCGAGTAGAGCCTTCGCCATGACTAAGGGTCCTCCACGCTGAGTAACCAGCAGGGATCGCGCACGATTATCAGCTGAAGTCGGTGCGCGTATCGTCTAGAGTCGCACCGGCCAGTGTCCTGGTCAAGACGCACATCACGGGCCGGTAACAACCTTCCTCTACTAGTTTAGCAGGTGCGAACCGGAACGCCCTACCCGGTCAGCGCTCCAGAAAACCGGCGGCCTCGCCGCGCGGCGGGCTCCACCGCTCGGTCACGCCGGTGACCTTGCCCGGGCGCCCGGCGGCGTCGCCGCGGAGCATGCCGAGCAGGCGCAGGCACTTGCCGCGCGGCCCCTCCGCCACGACCTCGACGCGGCCGTCGCTCAGGTTCGTCGCGCTGCCGGCCAGGCCGAGTTCCAGCGCCCGCGACCGCACCCACCAGCGGAACCCGACGCCCTGGACGCGCCCGCGCACCCAGGCCGTGAGCCGCACGATCTCCTCGTCGCCGTCTTCGCCGTCCATCACGCTCCGGAACCCTAGCGGCGGGCGCGCCGGGGGCGCGGCTGGCACACCGGGCAGCTGTAGGACGAGCGGTTCATGAACTCGTCGCGGCGGATCGCCGTCCCGCAGCGCCGGCACGGCTCGCCGCGGCGGCCGTAGACGTCCAGGGAGCGCTCGAAGTAGCCGCTCTCGCCGTTCACGTTGACGTACAGGCTGTCGAAGGACGTGCCGCCGACGGCGAGTGCGGCGCCCATGACGTCCCGCGCGGCCTCCAGCAGGCGCGCGGCCTCGGCCCGGGTCATCGTCTCGGTGGGGCGCGCCCAGTGCAGCCTCGCCCGCCACAGCGCCTCGTCGGCGTAGATGTTGCCGACCCCGCTGATCAGCGACTGGTCGAGCAGCGCGCGCTTGATCCCGGTCCTGCGGCGGCGCAGCGCGCGGAAGAACGCCTCCGCGTCGAAGGCGTCCTCCAGCGGGTCGGCGGCGATGTGCACGATCGGCTCGGGGACGAGCGAACCGGCGGCGAACGCGTCCGGGACGAGGTCGGCGAGCATCAGGTGCCCGAACGTCCGCTGGTCGACGAAGCGCAGGTCGAGGCCGCCGTCCTCGAAGGCCATCCGGACCCGCAGGTGCTTCTCCCGCTCGCGGCCGGGCTCGCCGACGAGCAGCTGCCCGCTCATCCCGAGGTGCGCGAGCAGCGCCTCGGACTTGTCGTCGAGGGGTATCCACAGGTACTTGCCGCGCCGGCGCGGGGCCTGCATCGTGCGGCCGGCGAGGCGGGCGGCGAAGTCGGCCGGGCCTGCCTCGTGGCGGCGCACCGAGCGGGGGTGCAGGACCTCGGCGGACGCGACGGTCCGGCCGGTGGTCCAGCGGTCCAGACCGCGGCGGACGACCTCGACCTCCGGCAGCTCAGGCACCGGTCTGCGCCTCCTGGACGCCGCCGCCCTGCTCCTCGGCCTCCCGCCGCACGACGATCGCCCGGATCTCGTTCCAGGCGGCCTCGGCGGCGTGCTGCTCGGCCTCCTTCTTGCTGCGCCCCTCACCCGACCCGTAGGTCTTCCCGCCGACCCGCACCGACGCGCGGAACGTCTTCTGGTGGTCGGGGCCGCTCTCGGCGACGTGGTACTCGGGGACGCCGAGCTCCTCGACGGCGGTCAGCTCCTGCAGGGAGGTCTTCCAGTCGAGCCCGGCGCCGAGGCCCGCCGACCGGGTGATCAGCGCGTCGAAGAGGCGGTGCACGAGGGCGGACGCCTCGTCCAGGCCGCGGTCCAGGTAGACGGCGCCGATCAGCGCCTCCAGGGTGTCGGCCAGTATCGACGCCTTGTCGCGGCCGCCGGTGCCCTCCTCCCCGCGGCCGAGCCGGATGTGGGCGCCGACGCCGAGACCGCGGGCGACGCCCGCGAGGGCGCGCATGTTGACCACGGCGGCGCGCAGCTTGGCCAGCTGCCCCTCGGGCAGGTCGGGGTGGCCCCGGAACAGGGTGTCGGTGACGACGAGGCCCAGCACCGAGTCGCCGAGGAACTCCAGGCGCTCGTTGGTGGGCAGGCCGCCGTTCTCGTAGGCGTACGACCGGTGCGTCAGCGCGCGTTCCAGCAGTTCGCCGTCCACGTCGACGCCGAGCGCGGCGGTCAGTTCCGCGCGGTCCGGCTGGGGTGCGCTCTTCCTGGCGCTCACGGGCCCTCCTCGCAGGCCGTGCACCGCGCATGGCGCGGTCGCTGGTGCGGCGCGCGGCCGGGAGGCCGGGACGGCGAGGACGCGCGGCGAGGAGGATGTCCGCGAAGACGAGGTGCGCGCCGGTCTGCCTGTTCCCGGCGTGCACCACGGCTCCGGGCGCACTCTCCCACCGGTCACCACGCCGACGTCGCGCCGGGGTGGTCGGGGTGGAACGTCGGTCCCGCACCTCGGGGGGCGGGCCGCGCCGTGCGCGGATCCGCCCCCCGGGATGCGAGAAGACTCAGGCCGACGGGGTGATGACCTGCCGCCGGTCGTAGGTTCCGCATGTCGCGCACGCGGTGTGCGGCAGCTTGTGGTCGCGGCACGTCGGGCACTCGACCAGGTTCGGCGCCGCGGCCTTCCACTGCGCGCGCCGGTGCCGCGTGTTGCTGCGCGACTTCTTCCGCTTGGGGACGGCCACGTCAGCCCTCCTGCTTTCCTTCTCGTCGGTCGAATCCACGGGAGCCGGAGCTCCCGTTCCCCCGTTCGGGGGAGGCCGGCGCCATGCCGCCGGCGAGGTCCTTCAGCGCCGCCCACCGGGGGTCGGCGACGTCGTGGCGGTGCCCCGGCTCGACGTCCGCGAGCCGTGCGCCGCAGTCCGGGCAGAGGCCCGGGCAGTCGTCCCGGCACAGCGGGGACAGCGGCAGCGCGAGCACCACCGAGTCCCGCAGGACCGGTTCGAGGTCGATGAGGTCGCCCTCGAGGCGGAGCTCGTCGTCGTCGGCGTTCCCGCCCGAGCGGGTGTCGTCGTAGACGAAGAGCTCCTGGAAGTCCGCCTCGAAGGACGAGGCGATCGGGTCGAGGCAGCGGGAGCACTCCCCCGTGAGGGAGACCGTCGCCGTGCCGGTGACGAGCACCCCCTCCAGGACCGCTTCGAGCCGGAGGTCCAGCCCGATCGCGGCGCCCTCGGGGACGCCCACCATCTCGACGCCGAAATTCTCCGGTGCCGGCACGGTCAGGCGCTCCTCCCGCGACGACCCGGGTTGCCTGCCCAGAGCTCGGGTGTCGAGCACGAGAGGGGCGTTGGGGTCGAGGCGAGTCAGCGGATTCCTGCTTTCGTGAGGCATGGTGAACGGCGGCCGCCTGTGATGGCCGATGTCCCAGGGTACCGCCCCCGGAGCACTGGCCCAACTCGCGCGCCCCGGCCGGGCGGGGGTCAGCCCTGCCGCTGGAGGCGCTCGACCAGCCGGTCGTGGACGATGTCGGGCACGAGGCCGGAGATGTCCCCGCCGAACTTCACGACCTCCTTCATGAGGCTGGACGACAGGAACGCGTACTCCGGGTTCGTCGCCATGAACAGCGTCTCCACGCCGGCGATCCGGTGGTTCATCTGGGCCATCTGCAGCTCGTACTCGTAGTCGCTGACGGCCCGCAGCCCCCGGACGATGACCGGGATGTCCTGCTCCTTGCAGTAGTCGACGGTCAGCCCGTAGAACGTGTCGACCTTGACGTTGCCGTACTCCCGGGTGACCTCGGTGATCATGTCGGCCCGCTCGTCCACGGTGAACAGGCTCTTCTTGTTCTTGTTGATCAGCACCGCGACGACCACCTCGTCGTACAGACGGGAGGCGCGGCTGATGATGTCGAGATGCCCGTTGGTCACGGGGTCGAACGATCCCGGACAGACGACACGGCGCACGACGCGAACCCCCTCGGTCCCGGTTTCTGACCTGCGGCGGTGAACGTACCAAATCCCATTCGGCCCGGTTTCACCCGGGATCGGCAAACCGCTCCCGGTCCATTCCCGATGCGTTCCCGCCCGGCCCCCGGTTCAGTCGCCCAGCGCGTCGATGATCCTGGCGGCGATCGGGCCGGACTCGATGCCGTAGCCGGGCGCCTCGGTCATCACCGCGACCGCGTACTTCGGGTCGTTCCGCGGCCCGAACCCGATGAACCAGCGGTCGTTGTAGGAGGCGCCCTCGACGTCGGCGGTGCCGGTCTTGCCGCCGAGGACGGACGTGCCCCGCAGCGACTTGCCCGTGCCCCTGTCGACGACGGCCTTCATCATGTCCCGCATCTGCTTCGCCTGGCCGGACGTCAGCGCACGCGACAGGCGCTTCGGCGAGATGGTGTCCACGGTGACGCCGCTCGGGGCGCGCAGCTTGTCGACGATGTGCGGCCGCATGACCTCCCCGCCGTTGAGGACGCCCGCGGCGACCATCGCCATCTGCAGCGGGGTCGCGACCGTGCTGCCCTGCCCGATCGAGCCGAGCGCGCTGAGCACCGGCTGGTCCGTCGTGGGGAACGAGCTCGGCGCGCTCCGCAGTCCCTCGGCGTACTCGATCCGGTCGCCGAACCCGAACCCGGCGGCCTCCTTGCGGACGGCGGCGTTCCCGGGCTCCTCGGCGCCCATGTACGCGAACGTGGTGTTGCACGACTGGGCGTACGCCTCGATCAGCGGGATCCGGCCGAGGTCGCAGGAGCCGCCGATGTCGCCCGCGTCGTTGCTGATCGGCTGCCCTCCCCGCGGCGGCTGGTAGGTGCGCCCCGCCCTGACCCTCGTGTCCGCGCTCGCACCGGCCTCCAGCGCCGACGCCGCGACGATGGTCTTGAACGTGGAGCCGGGCGGGAACAGCTCCCGCGTGGCCTTGTCGAGCAGCGGCTTGAGCTTCTCGCGGTTGAGCCGCTCGAACGCCTTCTCCGCCTTCTCCCCGTCGAGCATCGACACGTCCCCGGGGTCGTAGGACGGCGTCGAGGCCAGCACCAGCACCGCGCCGGTCTCCGCGTCCAGGACCACCGCCGCCCCGCGGCGGGCGCCGCTGGACGCCAGCGCCCGGTAGGCGACGCGCTGCGCCTCGGGGTCGACGGTCGCCTCGACCGTCCCGCCGGGGACGTGCTTGCCGATGAGCTTGTCGACGAGGTTCGTGGTGGCGAGGCGGGGGTCGGTGCCGTCCAGGAAGTGGTTCTCGGCGTCCTCGATGCCGGTCTGGGAGAACACCGAGAAGTAGCCGGTGATCGGCGCGAACACCTTGCCGTCCTTGTACCGGCGCTGGTAGCGGTCGTCGCCGGTCTTCTCCGACCAGGCGAGCCGTTCGCCGTCCGCGGTGATCGGCCCGCGGTCGACCTTGAAGCGGTCCTGCAGCCGGCGCGCGTTGAGCGAATCGTCGCGCAGGTCCTGCGCCTCGAAGCCCTGGACGTAGGTGATGTTCGCCATCAGCCCCACGGCCATCACCAGGGCGACGACCCAGGTACGTCCCACCGCGCGGTCGATCCCGGGCTTCATGCGCATGCGTCTACCCGATCTCCTCTCGTGTCAACGGCCTTCCGCCCGTCCGTACCAGAAAATCGCCTCGCCGTAGCGGCGGTCGCGCTCCGCCTCGTACCCGTCCGGCCACCGCAGCGCGGGCCCGCGCGCCGCCCGCTCCACGACGACCAGGGCGCCGGGCGCGGCCCAGCCCTGGTCGCGCAGGGCCTCCAGGAGGCCGGTGACGGACGCGTCCGCCAGCGCGTACGGCGGGTCGGCGAAGATCAGGTCGTACGGCTCGCCCGGCTTCCTGCGGACGAGCCGCTCGACCTTCTCCGGGCACGGGACGGCGCCGGGCAGCCCGAGCGCCTCGGCGTTCCGCCGGATCACCCGCATCGCGCGCGGATGCGACTCGACCAGCAGCGCGTGCGCGGCGCCGCGGGACAGCGCCTCGAACCCGACCGCGCCCGACCCGGCGTACAGGTCGGCGACGCGCAGCCCGTCCAGCGGGCCGAGGAGGGCCAGGACGGTGGAGAACAGCCCCTCCCTGGCGCGGTCGCTGGTCGGCCTGGTGTCCCGTCCCGGAGGGACGGCCAGCCGCCGCCCGCCCGCGCTGCCCGCGATGACCCTGCTCACCCTCCAAGTATCGGGGCCCTCCCCGGCTCGACGCGCACGGGTCGGCCCCGCCGGCGCCCCGCGCGCGCGTCAGGTGAGCGCGGCGTCAACCTCCGTTCCCGGAGCGGCGCCGACCCCCGCGCGCTCGACCGGACGGTGCGGAACGCCCTGGAATCGCTCAAGGCATAGCGCGTCGGCGGGTCAGCCCTTCTCCAGGAAGTCGGCGCGCTCGTCGTCCAGGAGCGAGGCCAGCACGGTCGCCAGGCCGGGGTGGTCCGCCAGCTCGGGATCGTCCTCGACCAGCGCCGTCGCCTCCTCGCGGGCGTCGCGGATCACGTCCTCGTCGCGCTGCAGGGTCAGCAGCCGCAGGCTGGACGCGCGGCCGGCCTGCGCCGCGCCCAGCACGTCGCCCTCCCGGCGCTGCTCCAGGTCGAGGCGCGACAGCTCGAACCCGTCGGTGGTGGACGCGACGGCGTCCAGCCGCTCGCGGGCCTTGCTGCCGGGCTCGGCCTCGGTGACGAGCAGGCACAGGCCGGGCAGCGACCCGCGCCCGACGCGTCCGCGCAGCTGGTGGAGCTGGGAGACGCCGAACCGGTCCGCGTCCATGATGACCATGACGGTGGCGTTGGGGACGTCCACGCCGACCTCGATGACCGTCGTGGCGAGCAGGACGTCCAGCTCCTTCTCGGTGAAGCGGCGCATCACCGCGTCCTTCTCGTCGGGGTGGAGCTTGCCGTGCAGGACGCCGATGCGCAGGCCGGACAGGAGCTCCTCCAGCTTGGGCAGCACCTCCATGATGCCGAGCGGCGACCTGCGCTCCCCCTCCTCGACGGCCACGGCGTCGCCCTCGTCGCCCTCCTGCTCGCCGATGCGCGGGCACACGATGTAGACCTGCCGGCCCTGCGCGGCCTCCTCCTTGATGCGCTCCCAGATGCGGGCGAAGAACGCGGGCTTCTCGGGCGGCACCACGTGGGTCTGGATCTCCGACCGCCCCGCCGGGAGCTGCCCGAGGACCGAGGTCTCCAGGTCGCCGAAGACGGTCATCGCGACCGTGCGCGGGATCGGCGTCGCCGTCATGACCAGCACGTGGGGGCGCCCGCCGCCGGTCTTCTCGCGCAGCGCGTCCCGCTGCTCGACTCCGAAGCGGTGCTGCTCGTCCACCACGACGAGGCCGAGGTCGGCGAACTGGACGCTCTCCTGCAGCAGCGCGTGGGTGCCGACGACGATCCCGGCCGCGCCGGACGCGGCGTCCAGCAGCGCCTCCTTGCGCGCCCTGGCCCCCTGCGACCCGGTCAGCAGCGCGACGCGGGTCGCGTGCTCGGCGCCGCCGAGCTGCCCCGCCTGCGCGAGGTCGCCGAGCATCCCGGTGATCGACCGGTAGTGCTGCTGCGCGAGCACCTCGGTCGGCGCCAGCAGCGCCGCCTGCCCGCCGCCGTCCACGACCTGCAGCATGGCCCGCAGCGCGACGACCGTCTTGCCGGCTCCGACGTCGCCCTGCAGCAGGCGGTGCATGGGGTGCTCTCCGGACAGGTCCGCGGAGATCTCCTCGCCCACCTCGCGCTGGCCCTTGGTCAGCTCGAAGGGGAGGCGCGCGTCGAACTCCGCCTGGATGCCGCCGAAGACCGGCGGGCGCGGCTTGGCCGGGAGCGCGGCGGCGGCGAGGCGGCGCTGGGCCAGGGCGGCCTGGACGACGAACGCCTCGTCCCACTTGAGGCGCTTGCGGGCGCGGCCCAGCTCGTCCCAGCTCTTCGGGCGGTGGATGCCCTCGTACGCCTCGCGCAGGCCGATCAGGCCGCGGCGGCGCAGGATCGCCGCGGGCATCGGGTCGGCGGGCAGGTCGAGCTGCGACAGGACGGTCGCGACGGACGTGCCGATCGTCTCGATGGGCAGCGTCTTCGTGGACGGGTAGATCGGGATGATCTCATCGGCCCACTCCTGCGCGGCCTGCTCGGCGCTCCGCTCGTGGACGACCTTGTACTGCGGGTGGGTCAGCTGCCGGACGGCGCTCCCGCTGCGCGGCCGGTAGGTGCTGATCTTCCCGGCGAACAGCCCGCGGGTGCCGGGCGACAGCTCCTTCTCCGCCTTGTAGGAGCCCTTGCGGCCGAAGAAGCTCAGCTTGAGCTGCCCCGTCCCGTCGGTGACGGTGATCTCCAGGACGTAGCCGGGGCTGCGGGTCAGGGTGCGGCCCTGCACCTTCACGACCTCGGCCATGACCGTGACGTGCTCGCCGTCCTGCAGCCCGCTCAGCTGGGTCAGCTCGCCGCGGTGGGCGTAGCGGCGCGGGTAGTGGTGCAGCAGGTCGCCCACCGTGCCCAGGCCGAGGCCCTTCTCCAGCGCCTTGGCCGTCTTGTCGCCGAGAACCCTGCGCAACGGCTCGTCGAGGTTCGCCACGCACTCTTTTCTAGCCCATGGGGACGACGGGAATCACTCGACGCCGATGAGCAGGGGGTACCGCTCCTGCCCGCCGTCGTAGACGCCGACCTCCACATCGGGGTGCTCCCGCCGGAGGTGCTCTTCGAGGGCCTCCGCCAGGCCGGGCGGGGCGTGCGCGCCGGCGATCAGCGTGACGAGTTCGCCGCCGCCGGAGAGCATCCGGTCCAGGACGCGGCGGGCCACGTCCGCGACGTCCGCGCCGATCGTCGCGACATCGCCCTCGATGAGGCCGAGGACGTCGCCCGGCTGGCACAGCCCGACGCTCGTCACCGCCTCCTGCGCGGCGATCTCCAGATGGCCGAAGCGCGTCGCGCCGGCGGCCCGGGTCATCTCGATGACGTCCTCGCCGAAGCGGCGCAGCGGGTCGTGCACCGCCAGCGCCGCCATCCCCTGGACCGACGCCTTCGTCGGCACGACCGCGATCCGCGCGCCGCCCTCCCGCGCGCGCTCCGCGGCGGCCTCGGCGAGCGCCAGCACCCCCGGCTCGTTCGGCAGGACGGCCACCTCGTCGCCCGCGGCGAGGATCGCCTCCGCCAGCACCGCGAGCGGCGGCGCCGCGCCCGGCTCCCGGCGGACGACCCGCGCGCCGCACTCCTCGAACAGCGCGGCCAGCCCGTCGGCGGCGGTCACCGCGATCACCGCGCGGCCGATGTGCGGCGCGTGCGGCCCCTCCGGGGCCGCGTGCAGGCAGCCGACCCGGATCCGGTGCGGGCGGCCCGCCGCCATGCCCGCCTCGATCGCGGCGCCGGCGTCGTCCACGTGGACGTGGACGTTCCACAGCCCGTCGCCGCCCACCACGACGAGCGAGTCCCCGAGGCGGTCGAGCGTCTCCCGCAGCGCGTGGACGGCGCCGTCCGGCGCGTCCAGCAGGTACATGACCTCGTAGCCGGGCCCCTGCGGCGCCGGGCGCGCCGGCGCGGCCGCGGGCGTCCCCGCCGCGCGGGCGGGCACCTCGTACCGCTCGGGGTACTCGTCGGTGATCACGGCGGTCAGGGCGTCCAGCACCACGCACAGCCCGGCCGCGCCCGCGTCGACGACGCCGCTGCGGGCGAGCACGTCGAGCTGCCCGGTGGTGCGGCGCAGCGCCCGCCGGGCGCCCGCGGCGGCGGTCCGGCACGCGTCGGCGAGCCCGGATCCCGCGCTCGACGCGGCGGCCTCGGCGACCACGCTCAGGATGGTCCCCTCCACGGGATGCTCGACGGCGCCCCGGGCCAGCCCGGACGCGTGCCGCAGCGCCCCCGCGAACGCCGCGCCGTCCGGCGGCGCCTCCAGCGGGCCGAGGACGTCGGCGAGGCCGCGGAGCACCTGGCTGAGGATCACGCCCGAGTTGCCGCGCGCGCCGAGCAGCGCGCCCTGCGCGAGCGCCCGCCACGTCTCGGCGGGGCCCGCGACGTCCGGCAGCTCGTCCAGCGCGTCCGCCGCCGCGATCACGGTGAGGTGCAGGTTGGTGCCGGTGTCGCCGTCGGGGACGGGGAACACGTTGAGCGCGTCGATCTCGCCCCGGGTGCGGCCGAGCGCCTCCGCCGCCAGCCTGCACCAGCGCCGCACCGCCGCGCCGTCGAGCACCTCGCCCACAGACCCGCTCCCCTGCTCGTCCGGCCGCCGGCGATTCGCCTACCGGCGGGCTGTCGGCTAGTCTGGTCCGCGCGCCTCTTCCCGGGGCGCCCATCAGTGAGCACCCATGATGCCCGGCCCGCCCGCCGGCGGCACCGGGCGGCGCTCCGGCCAGAGCATCGACACCACTTGGAGTTTCCCGTGGCTTCCGTCTGCGACGTCTGCGGCAAGGGACCCGGTTTCGGCATGCGCGTCTCCCACTCGCACCGCCGCACCCCGCGCCGCTGGAACCCCAACATCCAGCGCGTCCGCGCCGTCGTGAACGGCAGCACCAAGCGCATCAACGCCTGCACGTCCTGCATCAAGGCCGGCAAGGTCGTCAAGCCCACGGTCTGACCTCCCGGGCCGCCGCCGGAGCGGCACGCCCCGCTGGACTCCGAGTCGGCTCATCGGTTCGCTCCGATGGGCCGGCTTTCGCATGTCCGGGCCTTCCCCCGCGATCGCGGACGCGCGCGTTGATCAGGAGCGGTGGCGCCAGGCGTGGTCGACCGGGCCGATGCCGGCCCCGAGGGGGAACCCCGCGGCGATCGCGCCCGTCACGTATTCCTTGGCCTTGGCGACGGCCGTCGGCACGTCGTCGCCCAGGGCCAGGTTGGACGCGATGGCGGAGGCCAGGGTGCAGCCGGTGCCGTGGGTGTGGCGGTTGTCGTGCCGGGGGGCCGTGTAGTGGTGCTCGTTCTCCCCGTCGAACAGGAGGTCGGCGGGCTCGCCCGGCAGGTGGCCGCCCTTGATCAGCACCCACTCCGGGCCGAGCGCCTTGACGGCCTCGGCGGCCTCGCGCAGGCCGGCCTCGTCCACGACCTTGACGCCGGTCAGCTGCTCCACCTCGTAGAGGTTGGGCGTGACGACGGTCGCGGCCGGGACGAGGGCCGAGCGGACGGCGTGCACGGCCTCGGGGGCGAGCAGCGAGTCGCCGTGCTTGGAGACGCCCACCGGGTCGACGACGGCCGGCGCGTCCGACGCGGCGATGGCCTCGGCGGCGATTTCCACCAGCACCGTGGACGCGAGCATCCCGGTCTTGATCGCGTGCACGCCGATGTCGGACAGCACCGAGTCGAGCTGCGCGCGCACCGCCTCGGGCGGCAGCTCCCAGTAGCCCTGGACGCCGAGGGAGTTCTGCGCGGTGACGGCGGCGATGACGCTCATTCCGTGGACGCCGTGGGCGAGCATGGTCTTCAGATCGGCCTGGATGCCGGCGCCGCCGCCGGAGTCCGAGCCCGCGATCGTGAGGACGAGGGGCGGGGTCGTGGACGAGGACGGAATACGCGACATACCGCCCACTTTAGGGTGATCCGACCGGCTCGGCGATCCAGCCTCAGACCAGCGCGCAGGGAAGCTTGTTGAGGATGCAGGACGACGGCCGGGACGCGGTGCCGCGCGCGGTGAACACGATGCGGACCTTGTCGCCGGGCGCGATGCCGCTGCGGCCCCGGACGAAGGCGACGCTGCCGGTGCGGACGACGGCGGCGCCGCTGATCGCGGTGACCGAGGCGTTCGGGATCTTGAAGGCGAGCGCCCACGCGGTGACGGGCCGCGGGCCCTTGTTGGCGATGGTGGCGGTGGCCTTGAAACCGCCGGGCGTCCTCGACGCGACCCGGAAGGCGATGATGAGGCCGTCGTCGCGGGCGGCGCCGCGGCCCGCGCGCTCGCCGGGGCCGCGCTGGGAGACCTGGCTGTCGCGCGGGTTGGTGACGGTGTCCCGGGGAGTGCCGCCCGCGAAGTTGAGCGAGATCTGCTGCGTGCTCAGCGCGTAGGAGACGATGCCGACGGCGACGACGAGCGCGACGATCGGCAGCATCGGGAGCGGCAGCATCGAGATGAACTTCGTCCAGCCGCGCCCGTCGGACGGTTCGGTGCGGGGGTCCGGCCGGTCGCGCGGGCGTTCCGGGGGCTTCTCGGGGGCCGGGGCGGCGGAGGGGGCGCCGGGGTAGTCGCCCGGATAGTCGCCGGGGAGCGGGTCGAACCGGTAGCCGCGGGGAGGGCCGTGCTGGCGCTCGGCGGGCGGCGGCGGCCCCGGCCGGGGGCGCTCGTACGACGACACGAACACGCGGTCGTCGGTCGGCCCGGAGAAGGCGTCGTAGGACGGGTCGGCGGGAGCGCCGTAGTACGGACCCTGGGACGCGGGGACGCCCGGCAGGGGTTCGTCGTCCGGGTGCTCGTGCCTCGTGTGTCGTCCCATCCCATCCCTCTTCGATCACAGGATGTATACCAAACCCGTACCAAACCTGCCTACCGGATGCTTCAACGCACTCGGCTGTACGCGGTCCGTGAGGGCGCCGTTCAGACGGCGAAGTGATCCCATGCGCCGGGCGGCGGTTCGCGTCCGTCCACGCGCACCCCCGAACCCGCTGCCACGACGCCGATCCGCGACCAGGACGGCGGCGGCGCGCCGGGGAACGTGCCGGCGAACGCGTGGTCCTCGCCGCCGGTGAGCGCGTGCCGCAGCCCGTCCGGGCCGAGGACGTCCGGGACGGGGACGGCCGCGGAGTCGATCTCGATCCGGACGCCGCTCGCGTCCGCGATGTGCCCGAGGTCCTGGACGAGCCCGTCGCTCACGTCCAGCAGCGCGGTGGCGCCGTGCGCCCGCGCCTCGTCCCCCGCGCCGTAGGGCGGCTCCGGGCGCCGGTGCGCCGCGATCAGCTCTGCGGGCCCGTCGCGCCCCTCGGTGAGCAGGGCGAGCCCGGCGGAGGCGAACCCGAGCCTGCCCCGCACGGCCACGACGTCTCCGGGCCGGGCCCCGGACCGCAGCAGCGGCGCCGCGCCCCCCAGGTCGCCGAGCGCGGTGACCGCGAGCGTGACCTGCGGTGCGGAGACGACGTCGCCGCCGGCGACGGACGCCCCGGCGGCGCGGCACTCGTCCGCGAACCCGTCGTAGAGCCGCTCGGCCCAGCCGGCGCCGGTCTCGGCCGGCGCCGCGAACCCGATGAGGAGGGCGGTCGGCCGCGCGCCCATCGCGACGACGTCGGCGAGGTTCTGCGCGGCGGCCTTGCGTCCGATGTCGTAGGGGCCGGACCAGTCGCGGCGGAAGTGGCGCCCCTCCACCAGCAGGTCGGTGGTCGCGACGACGCGGCCGTCCGGCGCGGCGACCACGGCGGCGTCGTCGCCCGGGCCGAGCCGGACCGCCGGACCCGGCGGCAGCCGCCGCGTCAGCCGGCCGATCAACCCGAACTCGCCAAGCTCGCCGATCGTGCCCATCCGCGCCCGTTCCCCCGTGTTCCGCCTGATCCGCACGCGTCGCGGCGGCACCCGGCACCCCGGGGGCCCCGCGACGGCGCGTAACACGATACGGTGAACCGTCCGACGGTTGATTCTCCGCTTGGGGAGGACGTGATGGTGCAGGCCTACATCCTCATCCAGACCGAAGTCGGTAAGGCCGCCGAGGTGGCGGGCCACATCCGCGGCGTGACCGGCGTCACCTTGGCTGAGGACGTCACGGGGCCTTACGACGTCATCGTCCGGGCGGAGGCGCGCAACGTCGACGAGCTGGGCAAGCTCGTCGTGGCGCAGATCCAGGCGGTCGAAGGCATCACCCGCACCCTCACCTGTCCGATTGTCCACATCTAGAGGGCTCGTGCCGGGAGGTCGTTCCCGCGGGCGGGGCGCGCGGTTCCTCGCGCTGGTCTGGGCGGCGGCGCTGGCCGCGCCGGCGGCGGGGTGCGGCGACGGGGCCGTGCAGGTGCCCGTGCCGAGCCCGGACGCGGCGGGCGCGCGGCTCTGCGCGGGCCTGCGGCTGCCCGAGAAGGTGCACGGCCAGGAGCGCCGCGACACCTCCCCGGACTCGCCGCTGACCGCCGCGTGGGGGTCGCCCCCGATCGCGCTGCGCTGCGGCGTGCCGCGGCCCGCCGCGCTCCGGCCCACGTCGGAGCTGGTGACCATCAACGGGATCGACTGGTTCGGCACGCCCGCCGACCGGCCGGTGACCTGGACGGCGGTGGGACGGCAGGCGTACGTCGAGGTGACGGTGCCGCCGAAGTACAACCCGGCCGGGGACGTGCTGATCGAGCTGGGGCCGTCGATCGAGGCGACGATCCCGGCGAAGCCCGAGGGCCAGATCTGATCACCAGATGGGGACGGGGCTCTCCCCGCGCGGGTAGTAGCCGGGGACCGGCTCGCCGGACGAGGCCCGCTCCAGGCGGCGCTTCATCCCGTCCGACAGCACGTCCGCCTTCATCATCTCGACGAACACCGACGTGACGTTGCCGAGGTCGAACCAGTCGCGCTGCCACGACCACTGCCGGTTCCCCGCGTACCGGAACCAGGACCCGCCGATGCCGGGCACCTCGTAGGGCGTCCCGTCGGGGCGCACGGCGTCGGCGACCTGCTTCCAGAACCCGACGACCTCGCCCTTGACATCGTCGACGAGGATGCTCTGGTACGGGTACGTCCAGCCGTCGAGGCCGCCCATCTCCAGGCCGAGCGCGATGTCGCGGATCTCGTCGCGGCCGACGGCCATGAAGTCCTGGTTCGGGCCGATGTTCCAACCGTAGGTGGCGTCCTCGGTGTAGAGGTCGGCGAGCGGGCGCCAGTCGCCGAGCTCCTCGCACCGGCGGTTCTCCGCCAGCCAGTGCTCCACCATCGCGTCGAGCTCTTCTCGGGGGAAGGACGGCATCACGTCTCCAGCAGTCTGAGGGCCTGGGTGGGGCAGTAGCGGACGGCGGCGGCCACCTCGGCGCGCGCGTCCTCGGGCGGCTCGGGGTCGAGGACGCGCACCTTGCCCTTGCGCGGTACCTCGAAGACGTCGGGGGCCTCCAGCTCGCACATGGCGTGTCCCTGGCACAGGTCCAGGTCGGCCTCGATCCTCACCGGCGCCTCCTGCGGTAGCGGACCGCGCACGGCCGGGCGAGCTGCACGACCATCTTGGAGTGGTCGTTGCGGTAGGTCTCGGGCGGCTGCGCGAACTCGAACTCCCAGTCCCGAAGCAGGACGGAGAAGATGGCCTTGAGCTGCATCATCGCGAAGTTCGCGCCGACGCAGCGGTGCCGTCCGGCGCCGAACGGCACCCACGTCCAGCGGTGCAGGAGGTCCTCCTCGCGGGGCGCGACGTAGCGGTCCGGGTCGAAGGCGTCGGGGTCGGGGAAGTCCTCGGGGATCCGGTTGGAGACGGCGACGCTGCAGCCGACCATGGTGCCTGCGGGGATGCGGTGGCCGAGGACCTCGTGGTCGTTCTTCGCGACCCGCAGCAGCAGGATCAGCGGCGGGTGCAGCCGCAGCGCCTCCTTGATCGCCGACTCCAGCCTGGGGATGGCGCGCAGCGCCTGGAACGACACCTCGCGGCCGTCGGCGTACAGCTCGTCCAGCTCCCTGACGACGCCGTCCAGCACGCCGGGGTGGCGCAGCAGCTCGATGAGCGTCCAGGCGGCGGTGCCGGACGTGGTGTGGTGCCCGGCGAACATCATCGAGATGAACATGCCGGTGACCTGGTCGGCGTCGAACCTCAGCGCGCCGTCCGCGTCCTTCACGGACATCAGCACGTCGAGGAGGTCCCGGTCCTCCTTGGGCGGGTTCGGCTCCCGGCCGTCCATGATCCCCTGGACGAGCTCGACGAGCGCCGCGCGCGCCGCGTCGCGCTTGCGGAAGCTCTCGATGTCGGCGTACGGGTCGACGTAGGCGATCGCGTCGGTGCCGCGCTCCAGGTCGTGGTACAGGTCGGCGAACCGGCGGTCGAGCTGCTCGCGGAACTTGCGCCCGATCAGGCACGCCGACGAGGTGTAGATCGTCAGTTCGGCGAACCAGTCGAGCAGGTCGATCTCGCCCTCGTCGCCCCAGCCGGCGACCATCCGGTCGACCTCGGCGGCGATCGTCGCGGCGTGCCCCTTCATGAACGAGCCCTTGAGCGCCTGGTTGTGCAGGGCCTCCCGGCGCTGCTCGGGGGTGGCGTCGAACACCACGCCCTCCCCGAAGATCGGCGTCATGAACGGGTACGCCTCGGCCTGGTCGAGCTCCTCGTCGGGGGCGCGGAAGAAGAACTCGTTGGCCTCGGCGCCGGACAGCAGCACCACGCGCCGCCCGGCGAGCCGGAACTCGCCGACGTCGCCGCACTCGTCCCGGACGCGGCGCATCAGCCCGATCGGGTCGGTGCGCAGCTCCTCCAGGTGGTCGGGACCGCCCGACACGACGCGCGGCTCCACCAAAGCGGTCATGAATCCTCCAGGGGGGCTTCGGGCTGGACTTCGACGAGCCGGAGATGGGCGCCGCGCGGCGTCGCGACGATCGCGGCGACTGCGGCGGCGACGTCGGACGGGCGCAGGAAGTAGGGGTGGCGGGCGTGGCCCCACTTCACCCAGTCCTCAAGGACGGCGCCGGTGGTGTCCGCGTCCCAGGTCATGCCCATGCCGGTGGCGGTGGGGCCGGGCCGGACGATGGACGCCCGCACGCCCGTCCCCTCCAGCTCCATCTGCATGGTGCGGGCCATGCCCTCCACGCCGTTCTTCGCCGCGGCGTAGGCGCCCGTCCAGGAGCGCGGGGCGGGGACGGTGTCGGACGAGATGAACACGATGTCGCCGCGCCGCCGCGCCACCATCGGCGGGACGAAGTGCGACACGAGGCGGTGCGCGCCGACGAGGTGGACCTGCACCTGCGCGAGGAAGTCGTCCGGGTCGAGTTCGTGGAGGCGCCGCGCGGACAGGTCTCCGGCGCTGGACACCACGATCTCGATCGGGCCGAGCGCGTCGCCGGCCGCCGCCGCGAACGCCTTGACCGAGTCGGAGTCGCTCACGTCCAGCGGGTGCGCGAACGCCTCTCCCCCGCCCGCGCGGATCGTCGCGGCCAGCTCCGCGCATCTCCCGGCGCGCCGCGCGCCGAGCGCCACCGGGTGCCCGGCCGCCGCCAGGGCCGTCGCGGTGGCCGCGCCGATGCCGGACGACGCGCCCGCCACCACGGCCGGGCGCCGCTCCGGGTGGGGGTCGAACCTGGGCATCTACCGCACCTCCACGCTGACGGGCAGGGCCGCGAACCCGCGGACGTTCACCGAGTGCACCCGCTCGGCGTTCGCGAAGTCGACCTCGTAGGAGGCGACGTTCCGCACGAACTCGGTCAGCGCGATGCGGGCCTCCAGCCGGGCCAGGTTCGCGCCGAGGCAGAAGTGCCGCCCGCCGCCGAAGCTGACGAGCTGCGAGGTGTCGCGGTCGAGGTCGTAGGCGTCGGCCTCGGGGAACACGCGCGGGTCGCGGTTGGCCGAGCCGACCAGCAGCAGCACGCGGTCGCCCGCGGGGACCCGCACCCCGTGCAGCTCGACGCCCTCGGCGACCCTGCGGGCCAGCATCTGGCTGGAGGTGTCGTAGCGGAGCGTCTCCTCCACCCAGTCGTCCACCCGCGCCGGGTCGCGCAGCGGCTTGGCCGCCTGGGCGGGGTTCCGCGCGCCCCAGTACAGCGCGTTGGCGAGCAGCTTCGTCGTGGTCTCGTTGCCGGCGACGACCATCAGGAACAGGAACGCGATGATCTCGGTGTCGTCCAGCCGGTCGCCGTCGATCTCGGCGTCCAGCAGCGCCGACGTCAGGTCGCCGGTCGGCTTGCGGCGGCGCTCGGCGACCATGTCCTGGTAGTAGCCGACCAGGGTGAGCGCCGCGTCCATCCCGGCGGGCGGGACGTCGTTCAGCCCCTCCTCCCGGTGGACGACGGTGTCGGCGAGCCGGCGCACCTCCGCCCGGTCGGCCTCGGGGACGCCCATCATCTCGGAGATGACGTCCATGGGCAGCAGCCCGGCGAAGTCGGCGACGAAGTCGAACTCCCCCTTTTCCAGGGCGGGCTCAAGATGGCGCAGGGTCAGCCGGCGGATGTCGTCCGCCATCTCCTTGACGCGCCTCGGCGTGAAGCCCTTCGACACGAGCGCGCGCATCCGCGTGTGCCGCGGCGGGTCGAGGGCCAGGAACGACATCGTCCGGTGCGCGTGCGGCCCCCAGGCGCTCGGCTCCACCGAGACGCCGTGGGAGCTGGAGAACGTCGCGTGGTCCCGGAACGCCGCCGCGACGTCGGCGTGCCGGGACAGCGCCCAGAAGCCGATCTCGTCGTTGCGGTAGAGGGGCGCCTCCTCGCGGAGGCGCGCGTAGAGGGGGTAGGGGTCCTCGTGGACGGCGTAGTCGAACGGGCTGTAGGAGACCTGCGCGGCAGGGTCCACGGCCGTCACCTCACTCCGGGGGGTCGGGCAGGATGAGCTCCGCCATCTCGGCGAGCCGGTCGGCCATGCGGGCGTAGGACGTGTAGCCCATGCCCGCGTGCACGAGCGCGCCGGTGTAGGCCAGCTCCAGCGCGCCGAGGATCTTGGGGTCGTCGTGCTCGCGGAGCGCGGCCCGCAGCCGCTCGCGGATCGCGACGCCGATCCGCATCCGCAGCTCGCGGACGTCGGGGTCGGTGCCGAGCAGCGCGGTGGTGCACGCCGCCGCCAGCTCCGGCTCGTCCGACACCAGCAGGGCGATGTCGCGGAGCGTCTCCACCACGCGGTCGAGCAGCGTGCCGTCCGCCTCGACCGGGGGCAGCGCGCTGAGCCGCCGCCAGAACACCTCGGTGATCAGGTGGTTCTTGGACGCGAAGTAGGTGTAGGCGGTCGCGGGGGCCACGCCGGCGCGCTTGGCCACGTTGCGGACGGTCAGTCCCTCGTAGCCGGTCTCGCCGACCTCCACCACGGCGGCGTCGGTCAGCCGCCGCACCGTGTCGGCCTGCCGCTCGGTGAGGCGGCGGCGGGTGGGCTCGGTCGTCAGCCGCTCATTACCGGACACGTGTCCAGACATTAGTTCAGCAACACGCGCCGCGCAACAGCCGGCCCCGGTCAGGGCGCCGGGTCGACCCGGACGCCGTCCGCCTGGCCGGGGGCGCTGCAAGGTGGGGCGGGTGGGATTCGAACCCACTCAGCGCGAGGCGCCTGGGTTACAGCCAGGCCCGACTCTCCGAGCGTCGGCGCCGCCCCGTGTCGTACCTCCGGAGGGATTCGAACCCCCAGCGCACAGCACCTCATGCTGCCGTCTCTGCCGTTGGACTACGGAGGTGTGCGTGCGGCCCCCGGGATTCGAACCCGGAGCGTCCACTTCCTGAGAGTGGTCCCTCTGCCGGTTGGGGTAGAGCCGCGCGGGATCGCGTGGGAGGTGTCGCCCGCGGTGACGTGCTCCACGGTGCCACCGGCGGCAAAAGGGGTGCAACGGGTTTTCCGGGCGCCGGGTCTTGCGCTCCGGCGTGCCCTGAACTGTAGTCTGGACAGGTGTCCAGAACTACCGATCGCTTGCTGCTGCTGGACGGGCGGCTCGTCCCCGGGACGGGCGGCGCCTTCGAGACGATCAATCCCGCGACCGAGGAGGTGCTCGGCACCGCCGCCGACGCCACCGCCGCCGACATGGACCGCGCGATCGGCGCGGCGCGGCGCGCCTTCGACGAGACCGGCTGGGCCGCGGACCACGCGTTCCGGGTCCGGTGCCTGCGCCAGCTCCGGGACGGGTTGCGGCGGCGCTCCGGCGAGCTGCGCGAGCTCACCGTCCAGGAGGTGGGCGCGCCCCGGTTCCTGACGTTCGGGGCGCAGCTGGACGCGCCCGTCGAAGATCTGGGGTGGTTCGCCGACCTCGCCGAGTCCTACGAGTGGGAACGGGACCTCGGGCGGGCCGAGCCCATGGGGATGCCCAGCGATCGGAGGATCCTCCGGGAGGCGGCGGGCGTCGTCGGCGCCATCACGCCGTGGAACTTCCCGCACCAGATCAACCTGGCGAAGCTGGGGCCGGCGCTGGCGGCGGGGAACACGGTGGTGCTGAAGCCGGCGCCCGACACCCCGTGGTGCGCGGCCGTGCTCGGCGAGGTCATCGCCGAGGAGACCGACATCCCGGCCGGCGTCGTCAACATCGTGACGTCGTCCGACCACGGGCTGGGCGCCCAGCTGGCGCGGGACCCGCGCGTCGACCTGGTGTCGTTCACCGGCTCCACCGCGACGGGGCGGAACGTGATGGCGAGCGCCGCCGCCACCCTCAAGAGGGTCTTCCTCGAACTGGGCGGCAAGTCCGCGTTCGTGGTGCTGGACGACGCCGACCTGCGCGCCGCCTGCTCGTACGCGGCGTTCTCCGGCGTCGCGCACGCCGGGCAGGGCTGCGCGATCACGACGCGGATCCTCGTCCCGCGCGACCGCTACGACGAGGCCGCCGAGATCACGGCGGGCACGCTGAGCAGGCTCGGCACCGGCGACCCCGGCGACGACCGGACGGTCTGCGGCCCGGTCATCTCCGCCGAGCAGCGCGAGCGGATCGAGGGCTACCTGGAGCTGGCCGTCAAGGAGGGCGGGTCGTTCGCGTGCGGCGGCGGGCGCCCGCGGGACCGCGACCGGGGCTTCTGGATCGAGCCCACGCTGATCACCGGGCTGTCGAACGACGCCCGCGCGGCGCGCGAGGAGATCTTCGGGCCGGTGCTGGTGCTGCTGCCGCACGACGGCGACGACGACGCGGTGCGGATCGCGAACGACTCGCCGTACGGCCTGTCGGGCGCGGTGCACGGCGGCGACGCCGAGCGGGCGCGCGCCGTGGCGCGGCGGCTGCGCACCGGGACGGTCAGCGTGAACGGCGGCATCTGGTACGGCGCGGACGTCCCGTTCGGCGGCTACAAGCAGTCGGGCATCGGCCGCGAGATGGGCGTGGCCGGGTTCGAGGAGTACCTGGAGACCAAGGCGATCGCGGAGGGCGCATGAGGTTCGAGGGGAAGGTCGCGGTGGTCACCGGGGCCGCGCAGGGCATCGGCGAAGCGTACGCGCGGGCGCTCGCAGCCGAGGGCGCGCACGTGGTCGTCGCGGACGTGGACGAGCGCGGCCAGGACGTCGCCGACGACGTCAAGGGCCTGTTCGTCCGGACGGACGTCTCCGACCCGGCGTCCGTGGAGGCCATGGCGGCGGCCGCGAAGGAGTGGTTCGGCGGGATCGACCACCTCGTCAACAACGCCGCCGTCTTCGGGACGATGAAGCTGGACTTCCTCTTCACCGTCGACTGGGACTACTACAAGAAGTTCATGTCCGTGAACATGGACGGCGCGCTGCTGTGCACCCGCGCCTGCCTCCCGTCCATGCAGGAGCGCGGGGGCGGTTCCATCGTGAACCAGTCGTCCACGGCCGCCTGGCAGTACTCCGGCTTCTACGGGCTGGCCAAGGTCGGCGTCAACGGGCTCACGCAGCAGCTCGCGCACGAGCTGGGCGGCATGAACATCCGGGTGAACGCGATCGCGCCCGGCCCGATCGACACCCCGGCCAACCGCGCGGTCGTCCCCGGCGGCATGTCGCAGAAGATCGTCCAGGACAAGATGGCGCTGAAGCGGATGGGCACCCCCGAGGACCTCGTCGGCGCGTGCCTGTTCCTGCTGTCGGACGACGCCGCATGGATCACCGGCCAGATCGTCAACGTGGACGGCGGCGAGGTGTTCCGCTCATGACCGTCGGATTCATCGGGCTCGGCCAGATGGGCGCCCCCATGGCGGGGCACCTCGCCGGGCGGGGGCTGGTGGTGTACGACGCGCGCCCGGAGGCGATGGCGCCGCTGGTGGAGGCGGGCGCGCGGGCGGCGCGGAGCGTCGCGGACGTCGCCGCGCACGCCGAGCTCGTCTCGGTCATGGTGCGGGACGACGCCCAGGTGAACGAGGTGGGCGACGAGGTGCTCGCGAGCGCCCGTCCCGGCACGGTCCTCGCCGTCCACTCCACCATCCGCGCGAAGACCGCCGAGGACCTCGCGGCGCGGGCGAAGCGGTACGACATCGAGGTGGTGGACGCGCCGGTCAGCGGCGGGTTCATGGGCGCGAACGCGGGCAGCCTCGCGGTGATGGTCGGCGGGACGGACGAGGCGTTCGAGCGCTGCCGCGAGCCGTTCGCCGCCTGGGCGGGGCTCGTCCTGCACATGGGGCCGGTCGGCGCGGGCACCCGCGCGAAGCTGGCCCGCAACATGCTGCACTTCGTCTCGTTCACGGCCGCCGCCGAGGCGCAGCGGCTGGCGGAGGCGTCGGGAGTGTCGCTGCGGAAGCTGGGCCGGGTCGTGCGGCACACCGACGCGATCACCGGCGGCGCCGGCTCGATCATGCTGCGCCCGACGACCGCGCCGCTGCGGCCGGACGACGACCTCTACGACATCCTGCGCCACACCCGCGACCTGGGCGAGAAGGACCTGACCCTCGCCCTGGAGCTGGCGGACGAGCTGGGCGTCGACGTGCCGCTCGCCCGCATCGCCCGGGAACGCTTCGGCCCCGGCCTCGGCCTGGCGGGAGACACCGATGACTGAGGGCGCGGACGGACCGCGCGAGCGGCGCGAACGCGGTCTGGAGATGATGCGGCAGGTCTACGGCTGGGAGATCGGGGACGCGCCCGGCGACTTCTTCGGCATCACCGTCGACCACCTCTTCGGCGACATCTGGACCCGTCCGGGCCTCACCCTGCGGGACCGGCGCCTCCTGCTCATCGGCGTGCTCGCCGGCCAGGGGCTCAACGACGTCCTCGACATCCAGATCCCGGCGGCGCTGGCCAACGGGGAGGTGTCGCCGGACGAGCTGCGCGAGATCGGCATCTTCCTCACCCACTACATCGGCTGGCCGCTCGGCTCCCGACTCAGCGTCCAGATCGACACCCTGATCGCCGCGCACGAGAAGCGGAAGGGCGGGCGGCCGGAGGACGGGCGGCCGGAGGGCGAGGGCGGCTAGCAGGGGCTCGGCATCAGCATCGGGCCGGTCACCCCGAACCGCTCGGTCCCCCGGCGGGTGAGGTGGACGCGCAGGTCGATCCAGCCCGGCCGCCCGGCGCCGGCGCAGCCGACGCTGCCGCGCGCGGGAAAGTGCAGGTCGCCGGCGGACAGCTTGGCGCCGCGCACCCGCACCGGCAGCAGCACGCGCGACCCGGCGGTGAGCCGGGCGATGCGGCAGCCGCCGACGTCGCGGTCCCGCGCGCCGCCGGGCACCGCCACGGGTGCGGACGGCGCGCAGCCGATGACCCCGGGATGCCCGCCGGCGTCGCGCAGGCCGCCCGGCCGCCCGACGCCGAGCACGTCCACGACGACGACGTCGCCCGGTTCCGCGCCGACGACGACGAGGGGGCCGCACAGCAGGACCCGGGTGCCGCCGGCCTCGCGGCCGGGGCACTCCAGCCGGACCGACCCGCCGGTGATGACCTCGGCGACGCCGGGGATCTCGGGGTGCCAGTGGTCGTGGCCGCGGACCGGCCGCGTCCTGTCGTCGTCGAGGTCGAATACGGCGGCTGACGTCATCGGGAGCGATCCTCTCGGCTGGACGGCGATGGCTCGATCGTGCCAACCGGCTGTTACCGGGCGGTTTCAGCGGTCCGACGTCCGCGTTAGCCCGGCATCACCGCGAATGCGGCACCCGCGGAACCGGGTGGGCGGTGCGCGCGTCCAACGTCCATGCGTGGTCGTCTCTCCGCACCGGCCGCGACGGTTCTGCTGCTGGCCGGGATCGCCGGATGCTCCGGATCGTCCGGTCCCGGAGACCGGCCGAGCCGGGCGCCCGCGGCGCGGCTCATCGCGTACGGCGGCTGCGACGCCCTCCTTGAGGACCTGCGCAGCGCCACGGCCGAGAAGGTCGGCCCCACCGGATTCGAGGGCCTCCCCGTCCTGCCCGGTGACCAGGTGTGGGCGCTGGGCGGCATCCCGGCCTGTACCCGGGCAACGCCGTCACCCGTTCCCTGATCGTGGGCGACACCCTCTGGACGACCTCGGAGGCGGGCGCGTACGCGACCGACGCGTCCACCCTCAAGGGCGGCGACTGGCTCCCGTTCGACTAGCCGCGCCGCCCGCCCGGCGCGGCCGGTCCGGCTAGCGCAGGCCGGTCGGGCGCTTCAGCGCCGTCTGGATGAGCCGGTCGACCAGCGCCGGGTAGTCCAGCCCGGTCGCCGCCCACATCTGCGGGAACGCCGACGCCGGGGTGAAGCCCGGCATGGTGTTGATCTCGTTGAGGATCCAGCGGCCGTCAGGGGTGTGGAAGAAGTCGACGCGGGCGAGGCCCTCGCAGTCGAGGGCCTCGAACGCCTGCACGGCGACGCGGCGGACCTCCTCGATCGCCGCGGGCGGCAGGTCCGGCGGGATGGCCAGCCGGGTGGTGCCGTCGAGGTACTTGGTCTCGAAGTCGTAGAAGTCGTGGCCGCCCGCCATCAGCACCTCGGCGGGCAGGCTCGCCTCGGCCGGGCCGTCGTCCTCGCCCTGGAGGACGCCGCACTCGATCTCGCGTCCCTCGACGGCGGCCTCGACGATCACCTTCGGGTCGTGCTCGCGGGCCGCCTCGACCGCCGCCTCCAGGTCGGCCTCAGCGGTGACGCGGGTGATGCCCATGCTCGATCCGGCGCGGGCCGGCTTGACGAAGACCGGGGTGCCGTCGGCGAGCCCCAGCTCCTTGATCTCGTCGATCTTGCGCTTGCGCTCGCGCCGCCACTCCCGGTCGCCGACCAGGACGTACGGGCCGACGGGCAGGCCGCGCGCCTGCCAGACGAGCTTCATGTACCCCTTGTCCATGCCGACGGCGCTCGCCAGCACCCCGGCGCCGACGTACCGGACGCCCGCGAGGTCGAGGAGGCCCTGGATGGTGCCGTCCTCCCCGTAGGGGCCGTGCAGCAGCGGCAGGACGACGTCGACCTCGGCGAGCGTCTCGGGGATCTCACCCGGCTGGACGACCATCAGCCCGCGGCTGCCGGGGTCGAACGGAAGCGCGAGGACGCCGCCGCCGCCGGTCACCTCGGGCAGCCGGCCGTCCTCGATCGCGAGCCGCAGGTCGGCGGGCGGGAGCACCCAGCGGCCGTCGCGGGCGATGCCGATCGGCACCACCTCGTACCGGTCCCGGTCGATGGCGGCCATGACGGCGCCGGCGGTCACGCACGAGATCGCGTGCTCGGAGCTGCGCCCGCCGAAGACCACGGCCACGCGGATCTTAGAAACCTGGGACATGACGTCCGACCCTACCGTTGATCAGCCCGCGCGGGCCATGAGCGAACCGGGCGCGGCCGCACATCACACCCCGTACCGCTCGGGCTTCGGGGAGCGCGAGATGAGCGAGACGGCCGCCTCCTTGATCGGCATGCCGTGGTGCAGGACGGCGGTGACCGCCTCGGTGATCGGCATCTCCACGCCGTGCTTGCGGGCGAGCTCCAGCACCGCCTCGGACGACTTGACGCCCTCGGCGGTCTGCTTGGTGGCGGCGATGACCTCGTCCAGCGTCATGCCGCGGCCGAGGTTCTCGCCGAACGTCCGGTTCCGCGACAGCGGCGAGATGCACGTCCCGACGAGGTCGCCCATCCCGGCGAGGCCCGCGAAGGTGTGCTCGTCGGCGCCGAGCGCGGCGCCCAGCCGGGCGATCTCGGCGAGCCCGCGGGTGATGAGCAGGGCCTGGGTGCTGGCGCCGAACCCGAGCCCGACCGACATGCCGACGCACAGCGCGACGATGTTCTTCACCGCGCCGCCCAGCTCGCAGCCGACCATGTCGGTGGAGGTGTAGACGCGGAAGTAGGGGGTCATCGTCGCGGCCTGGAGGCGCTGCGCGACGGACTCGTCCACGCACGCGGCGACGGCGGCGCCCGGCTCCCCGCTCGCGATCTCCCGGGCCAGGTTGGGGCCGCAGAACACGCCGACGCGCTCCTCCGGGACGCCGGCGACCTCGCGGATGACCTCCGACATCCGCAGCGACGTGCCGATCTCGACGCCCTTCATCAGGCTGACGAGCACCGCGTCCGGCGGCAGGTGCGGCAGCCACTCGCGGAGGTTCTGCCGGAGCGTCTGCGCGGGGACGGCCAGCGCGACGAAGTCGGCGCCCTTCAGCGCCTCCGCCGGGTCCAGCGTCGCGCGCACGCCCACCGGCAGCGTGACGCCGGGCAGGTAGTCGGGGTTCTCGTGCCGCTCGTTGACCGCCTCGACGACCTCGGGCCGGCGGCCCCACAGGACCGCCTCGCCGCCGGCGTCGCGCAGCAGCTTGGTGAACGTCGTCCCCCAGGAGCCGGCGCCCATCACCGCGGTACGGAAGGTCACGAGCCGGCCGCCTTCCGCTTCGCGGCGGACCCGGCCTCCGGCGCGGGCGGCCCCGGCGGCTCCGGGACCGGGGCCGTGACCGCGCGGGCCGCGCGGCGGCGCTCCTCCAGCACCCGGTGGTGGTCGTAGCGCTCCGCGGGCGGCTCCTCGCCGCGCAGCTCGGCGAGCAGGTTCGTGATCGCGTCCATGATGTCGTCGGTCGCGGCCCGCAGCGTCTCCCGGCTGAGCGGCAGCCCCTCGTACCTGGACAGGTCGACGGGCGGCCCGGCGATCACCTTCATCGTCTTGCGGGGCAGCGGGTGGAACCCCTTCTTCAGGCTCCCCGCGAGGCCCGTCTGCTCGCCCTTCTTGTACGGCATCAGCTCGTGCGCGCCCCAGCTCGCCACCGGGACGACCTTGGCGCCCGTCTTCAGCGCCATCCGCGCGACGCCCGTCTGGCCGGTCATCGGCCACAGCTCCGGGTCGCGGGTGCAGCTGCCCTCCGGGTAGAACATCAGGCATTCGCCGTCGACCAGCGCCTTCTCCGCGTCCTTGAGGGCGAGTGCCGCGTCGGCGCGGTCGCGGTACACGGGGATCTGGCCGGTGCCGCGCAGCACGGTGCCGATGAACTTCACGTCGAACAGCGTGGACTTGGCCAGGTAGACGGGGTAGCGGCCCGCCTCGTAGACGAAGTGGGCGAGCGCGAGGGGGTCGGACTCGGAGATGTGGTTGGCGGCGATGATGACGCCGCCCTTCTTCGGGACGTTGCCCCGGCCCCGCCAGTCCCGTTTCAGGAGCCCGAAAAGCAGCGGGCGCAGGATGACGATCGTGAGCTTCCGCCAGCCCGGCGAGTACCCGTGGCTCATGCCCGTCCCCTCCTCATTCCGTCCCCTCCTCGGTTCATCCCCCGGATGAACATGGGGTGTCCTCAAGTGTCGCGGTTGCGTGCGCATAGTGTCGAGTTGCCATGTCTACAACAGCTCGGCCCGCCGCTGCGCACGGCGGGCCTCATCTCCACTGGTCGCTCGTCGTCCCGGTCAAGGTCCTGGCCAGGGCGAAGACCCGCATGGCCGCGGCGGCGGGCCCGCACCGGGAGGCGCTCGCGCGCGCGGTCGCGGCCGACACGGTCGCCGCGGCGCTGCGCTGCGACCGGGTCCGCGACGTGATCGTTGTCACCGACGATCCCCTTCCGGCGGCCGACCTCGCCGCCCTCGGCGCCCGCGTGGTGCCGGACGTGCCGGACGCCGGGCTGAACCCGGCCCTGGTGTACGGCGCCGGCCGGGGCCGGGAGGCGTCCCCGGATGCCGGCGTCGGCGCCCTCTCCGCGGACCTGCCCGCGCTGCGCCCGGACGAACTCGCCCGCGTGCTCGACGCGGCCGCGGCCGTGCCCGAGGCGTTCGTCCCGGACGCGGCGGGCGTCGGCACGACCCTGTACACCGTCCGGCCGGGGGTGCCGTTCGCGCCCGCGTTCGGCGGCGGGTCCCGCGAGGCGCACCGCGCCCGCGGCGCGGCGGAGATCCTCCTGCCCGGCACCGACAGCGTACGCCGCGACGTCGACACCCCGGACGACCTCCGCGCCGCCCTCGCGCTCGGCGCCGGCCCCCGCACCGCCGAGGTCGCGGCCCGGCTGCCGTCGTTGGCCTAGAGTTCCGCTCATGCAGGGGACGGTGAAGGCGTTCGACGCGGAGACCCGGTCGGGCAGCGTGCTGCTCGACGACGGGACGAAGCTGGCGTTCGACGCGGACGCGTTCGCGGCGGGCGGGCTGCGCCTGCTGCGGTTCGGCCAGCGGGTGAACCTCGCCCTCGACGGCGACCGCGTCCGCGCGATCACGCTGTCGACGTTCCCGCTGCCGTCCGGAACGCGCCGCCGTCCCGAGGGCCGCGGGCCGTCCTGAACGCGTCAGCGCCCGGAACCCTGACGGTCCCGGGCGCTGTCGCGGTGAGGCTACTTCTTGCCGGCCACCAGGTTCTTGAAGTCGGCGCCGGCCTTGAACTTCGGCACGGACGTCGCGGGAACCTCGATGGTCTTGCCCGTTGCGGGGTTGCGGGCCGTACGGGCAGGCCGGTCGGCCTTCTCGAACGAACCGAACCCGGTGATCGCGACCTTGTCGCCCTTGGCGACGGCGGTCTGGATCGCCTCCAGGATCGCGTCGACGGCCTCGGCTGCGGCCTTCTTGCTGCCCAGCCGGTCAGAGATGGCGTCGACCAGCTCACGCTTGTTCATGGGTTACTCCTCTGTTCCCCCCTTGCCCGACCGAAACTAAGGGACCTGCTGCATGGACACAATCACCTGCACGCAGAAGTTGGCGTGTCGCTGGCGTTTTTGTCGGCCTCGCCCCCGTCTCGCCGGGTGACCGGACCGGATCCGGTCACTGCGCACGCTAACCGACGCCGGGCCCGTCTTGGAAATCGGCGAGGAACGCCTCCAGCCTGCGGGCCGCCAGCGCGGCGTCCCGTTTCGCCAGATCGGTGATCGCCAGCAGGTGCCGGATGAGCCGCTGCCGCGTCTCCGGCGGGAGCGGCGCGACGGCCTTGTGAGCGTCACGCAACTGGTGCGCGAGCAGCGTCAACGCGGGATCGTCCCACTCGGGCCCACTCCACGGGACCGCGCCCAATTCCGTTCCCCCAAACGCTCGGCGAGCATGGCACGAGGGAAATTGTCCCTGGTGCCCATGCTCGCCGGTGCGTCCGGGGGTGTCTTCGGCGCCGCCGCGGGTCAGACCGTGGTCGGCAACCAGGGGCGGCGGGACTCCTCGTAGGCGCCGATGTCCTCGGCGTGGCGGAGGGTCAGGCCGATGTCGTCGAGGCCCTCCATGAGGCGCCAGCGGGTGTAGTCGTCGATGTCGAAGGAGGCGACGACGCCGTCGTAGCGGACCTCGCGCTCACCGAGGTCGACGGTGATCTCCAGAGAGGGGTCCTTCTCGACGCGGCTCTGGAGGTCCTCGACCTGCTCGCCGGTCAGGATGACGGGGAGCAGGCCCATCTTGGTGGAGTTGTTGCGGAAGATGTCGCCGAAGCGCGGCGCGATGACGACGCGGAAGCCGTACTGCTGCAGCGCCCAGACTGCGTGCTCGCGGGACGAGCCGGTGCCGAAGTCGGGGCCGGCGACCAGGATGCCGGCGCCCTCGTACTGGGGCTGGTTCAGGACGAAGCCGGGGTCCTCGCGCCAGGCGGAGAACAGGCCCTTGTCGAAGCCGGTCCGGCTGACCTGCTTGAGCCAGACGGCGGGGATGATCTGGTCGGTGTCGACGTTGCTGCGGCGCAGCGGGACCGCGCGCCCGGTGTAGGTGGTGAACGCTTCCATCGTGGTTCCTTGGCTCAGAGGTCGGCGGGGGCGGTCAGGCGGCCGGTGACGGCGGTGGCGGCGGCGACGGCGGGCGACACCAGGTGGGTGCGGCCGCCGGGCCCCTGCCGGCCCTCGAAGTTGCGGTTGGACGTGGAGGCGCTGCGCTCGCCGGGCGTGAGCTTGTCCGGGTTCATCGCCAGGCACATCGAGCACCCGGCCTCGCGCCACTCGGCTCCGGAGGCCGCGATGACCCGGTCGAGGCCCTCCTCCTCGGCCTGCTTCTTGACCTTCATGGAGCCGGGGACGACCAGCATGCGGACGCCGTCGGCGACCCGGCGGCCCTCCAGGACGGAGGCGACCGCGCGGAGGTCCTCGATGCGGCCGTTGGTGCAGGAGCCGACGAAGACGGTGTCGACCTCGATGTCGCGGAGCGGCATCCCGGCGGTGAGGCCCATGTACTCCAGCGCGCGCTCGGCGGCCTGGCGCTGGACGGGGTCGGCGAACGACGCCGGGTCGGGCACGGACTCGCCGAGCGGCAGGCCCTGCCCCGGGTTGGTGCCCCAGGTGACGAACGGCGTCAGCTCGGCCGCGTCGATCACGACCTCCTTGTCGAAGACCGCGTCGTCGTCGGTGCGCAGGGACGTCCAGTACTCGACGGCCCTGTCCCAGTCCTCGCCCTGCGGGGCGTGGGGGCGGCCCTTGAGATAGGCGAACGTCGTCTCGTCCGGCGCGATCATCCCGGCGCGGGCGCCGGCCTCGATGGACATGTTGCAGACCGTCATGCGGCCTTCCATCGACAGGGACCGGATCGCCTCGCCGCGGTACTCGATGATGTGGCCCTGGCCGCCGCCGGTGCCGATCCGAGCGATGACCGCGAGGATGAGGTCCTTGGCGGTGACGCCCTCGGGCAGCTCGCCGTCCACGGTGACGGCCATCGTCTTCGGCTGCACCTGCGGCAGCGTCTGCGTGGCGAGGACGTGCTCGACCTCGCTGGTGCCGATGCCGAACGCGAGCGCGCCGAACGCGCCGTGCGTGGAGGTGTGCGAGTCGCCGCAGACGACCGTCATGCCCGGCTGGGTCAGGCCGAGCTGCGGGCCGATGACGTGCACGATGCCCTGCCCGTCGTCGCCCATCGGGTGCAGCCGGATCCCGAAGTCGGAGCAGTTCTTGCGCAGCGTCTCGACCTGGGTGCGCGACACCGGGTCGGCGATGGGCTTGAGCAGGTCCGTGGTCGGGACGTTGTGGTCCTCGGTGGCGATCGTCAGGTCGGGGCGGCGGACCTTGCGGCCGGCCATCCGCAGTCCGTCGAACGCCTGCGGGCTCGTCACCTCGTGCACGAGGTGCAGGTCGATGTAGAGGAGGTCGGGCTCACCCTCGGCGCGACGCACGACGTGCGCGTCGTAGACCTTCTCGGCCAGTGTTCGGCCCATCACTCCCACCTCACCTGATGGTCTGCGGCGCTCCGTCGCGCCGTGGTCTCGGTCACCTCGACTTGCAATCTCATATTACGAGACGTCAATATCAAGACATGGACAACTCTAGCGGAGTCGGCGTACTTGACAAAGCCGTTCTCGTGCTGAACGCGCTGGAGGCCGGCCCGGCCTCCCTGGCCCAGCTCGTCCAGACGACCGGGCTCGCCCGCCCCACGGCCCACCGGCTGGCCGTCGCGCTGGAGCACCACCGCCTCGTGCACCGCGACACCCAGGGCCGCTTCATCCTCGGGCCGCGGCTCGCCGAGCTGGCCGTCGCCGCCGGGGAGGACCGCCTCCTCGCGATCGCCCAGCCCATCCTCGCGCAGCTGCGCGACCTCACCGGGGAGAGCGCCTCGCTGTTCCGCCGCCAGGGGGACGTCCGGGTCTGCGTCGCCGCCGCCGAGCGGACCAGCGGCCTGCGCGACACCGTCCCGGTCGGGGCGGCGCTGCCGATGACGGCGGGCTCGGCCGCGCAGATCCTGCTCGCGTGGGAGGAGCCCGACCGGCTGCACCGGGGGCTGCGCAACGCCAAGTTCGATGCGACCACGCTCGCGTCCGTCCGGCGGCGGGGCTGGGCGCAGAGCGTGGCCGAGCGCGAGCAGGGCGTCGGGTCCGTGTCCGCCCCCATCCGCGGCGCGGGCGGCCGGGTGATCGCCGCCGTCTCGGTGTCCGGCCCCCTGGAGCGGCTGACCCGCTCCCCCGGCCGCCTGCACGCCGGCCCCGTCGCCGCCGCCGCCGAGAAGATCTCCGAGGGGATGCGCCGCACCGCATCCTGAACCCCCGGCCTCCCGGCCTCCGGAACGTAGAGTCGGCGGATGGACGAATCCGGCCTCCGCCGACGGCTCGCGGAACTCAGCCTTGAGGAGAAGGTCCACCTGCTCACCGGCGACGGGTTCTGGACCCTGCGGCCCATCCCCCGGATCGGGCTGCGGGGTCTCGTCATGTCGGACGGGCCGTCCGGCGTCCGGGGCACCACCTGGGACGAGCGGCGCACGAGCCTGCTGTTCCCGAACCCGACGGCGCTGGCCGCGACGTGGGATCCGGCGCTCGCCGAGCGGATCGGGCGGCTGAACGGCGCCCAGGCGCGCGACAGGGGCGTGCACGTCCAGCTCGCCCCGACGGTCAACCTGCACCGGACGCCGCTCGGCGGCCGGCACTTCGAGAACTACTCCGAGGATCCGCTGCTCACGGCCCGCATCGGCGCGGCGTTCGTGCGGGGCGTCCAGTCGGCGGGCGTGGCGGCCGCGGTGAAGCACTTCGTCGGCAACGACTCCGAGACCGCGCGCATGTCCTACGACGCGCGCATCGGCGGGGAGGCCCTGGACGAGCTGTACCTGCGCCCGTTCGAGGAGGCGGTGAAGGCGGGCGCGTGGGCGGTGATGGCCGCGTACAACAAGGTCAACGGCACGCCCATGACGGAGCACCGCGAACTGCTGACGGGCGTGCTGAAGGAGCGCTGGGGGTTCGACGGCGTCGTCGTCTCGGACTGGACGGCGATCCGCTCGACCGAGGAGAGCGCCCGCGCGGGGATGGACGTGGAGATGCCCGGCCTCCCCGCGAGCCCGTGGCGGGGCAGGCTCGTCGAAGCCGTCCGGGCGGGGAGGGTCGCCGAGGAATCGATCGACGACAAGGCGCTGCGCGTCCTGCGGCTGGCCGCGCGGGTGGGGGCGCTCGACGGGTTCCCCGCGCCGCCGCCGGTGACGACGCCCCCGGACGCCCGCGCCCAGGTGCGCGAGGCCGCCGCCCGGGCCGCGGTGCTGCTGCGGAACGAGAACGGCGCCCTGCCGCTGGACGCCCCGCGCCGGCTCGCCGTGATCGGCCCCAACGCGGTCCGGTTCAGCGCGCAGGGCGGCGGCAGCGCGCACGTCGCCCCCGAGCACGTGGTCACCCCCGTCGAGGGGCTGCGCCGGGCGCTCGGCGGCGGCACGGAGCTGGTCGTCCGGCCCGGCGTCTACCCGCATCCGCGGCTGGCCCCGCTTCCGCTCGCGCTGACGACCGACCCTGAGACCGGTGAACGCGGTGTGCGGCTGGAGTTCTTCGACGCCGGCGGCGGGCTGGTCGAGTCGCAGCACCGCCGGGCGGCGGACTTCGTCTTCCTCGGCGGGATCCCGAAGGGCACCGCCCGGATCGTCGCCCGGACCCGGGTGACCCCCGCCGAGGACGGCGTCCACACGTTCGCGATCGCGGGCGCCGGCGAATCCGAGCTGGTCGTGGGCCGGACCCGGGCCGCGGTGACGCTTGCGCCCGAGCACGGGGATCCAGTGGAGGCGCTGCTGCGCCCGCCGGAGCACCGCGTCGAGGCGGAGCTGGCGGCGGGCGAGACGGTCCCGGTAGAGCTGCACCGCGTCCACGTGCCCGGAGGCTTCGCCACGGCCTTCGGCATCGGCTACCGCGAGCCGCACCCGGCGGAGGACGACGCGCTCGCCGCCGCCGTCGCCGCGGCCCGCGACGCGGACGCCGCCGTCGTGGTCGTCGGGACGAACGACGACGTGGAGAGCGAGGGCTTCGACCGGACGTCCCTCGCCCTCCCCGGCCGCCAGGACGAGCTGGTCTCCGCCGTGGCCGCCGCCAACCCGCGCACGATCGCGGTGGTGAACGCGGGCGCGCCCGTGCTGATGCCCTGGCGGGACGAGGTCGCCGCCGTCCTGTGGGCGTGGCTGCCCGGCCAGGAGGGCGGCGACGCGATCGCCGACGTGCTCACCGGCGCGGCCGAGCCCGGCGGGCGGCTGCCCACCACGTTCCCCGCGTCGCACGACGGGGTCCTGTCGCCGGTCCCCGCCGGGGACGGGACGCTGGACTACGCCGAGGGCACGGCGATCGGCTACCGGCACTACACGCCCGGCCAGGTGGCGTACCCGTTCGGGCACGGCCTGGGGTACACGACGTGGGAGTACGAGTCGCTCACGGCCTCCGGAGGCGTCGCGGAGGTGACCGTCCGCAACACCGGGAGCCGGGCGGGGCGCGAGGTAGTCCAGTGCTACGCCGACGCCGGCGGGGCGGTCCGCCTCGCGGGGTTCGCCGTCGCGGAGGCGGCGCCCGGGGAGGCGGTCACGGTCCGCATCGCGCTGGACGAGCGGCTCCCCGTCCCGTGCACGCTCCGGGCCGCCCGATCGCTCACCGGCCCGGGGATCGGCACGCGCCTTGGAACCAGTACAACTCGGACGGACATTGGATAGTGCCGGTATCCAATCCCCCGGCCTCGCTACCGTTGGCCTCCGGTGGAGGGGGTTTCGACGGTGCAGATCTCCGAGCTCAGCGATCGGAGCGGGCTGACGGTCCAGACGATCAAGTTCTACATCCGGGAGGGCCTGCTCCCGAAGGGCTCGGCGGTGAGCGCGACCCGCGCGGAGTACGACGCGCGCCACCTGGAGCGGCTCCGGCTGATCAGCGCGCTGCGCGAGGTCGGCGACCTGCCGGTGGCGGCGATCCAGCAGATCATCGCGGCCCTCGACGACGACCGGGTCAGCCTCCACGACCTGTTCGCCACCGTCCAGCACGCGATCGGCCCGCACGTCGCCGCGCCGCACGACCCGCACTGGCGCGCCGCCCGCGAGGACGTCGACGCCCTCATGCGCGAGCTGGGCTGGACGGTCGGCCCGGACGCCCCCGCCCGCGACCTGCTCGCGCACACGTTCGTCGCGCTGCGCCGCCTCGGCTACCCCATCACCCTCAAGGACCTGCGCCCCTACGTACGGGCCGCGGCCGGGGTCGCCGAGCACGAGATCGGCCGGGTCGCCGACGGCGTCCCGCGCGGCCGGGCCGTCCACTCGCTGCTCGTCTCGACCGTCCTCTACGAGCAGGTCCTCACGGCCCTGCACCGGCTCGCCCAGGAGAACGCCTCGGCCCGCCGCTTCGGCGCCCGCTGACCCGCCCGCCCATCCGGCATTTCCCAGATAATCCATCGGAATTGATATTCAGGGCCGGGCAATAGCGCATTCATTTCCGTCGCCTAATATTCATCGTGATGACCGCGACAGAACCCACGGGCTCCGGCGGCAGGTGGACCGACCGCCTGCTCGCGGACGGCAGCGACCCCGACCCCCGCTTCACGCTCGCGAACGAGCGCACGTTCCTGGCCTGGATCCGGACGGCGCTGGCGCTGGTCGCGGGCGGCATCGCCCTCGCGCTCGCCGACGACTTCGTCGAGACGGTGCTGCGGCACGTCCTCGCGACGGTCTTCGCCGCGGCCGGGGCGCTCGTCGCGGCGCTGGCGTTCCGCCGCTGGCTGCGCACCGAGCGCGCGCTGCGCCGCGAGGAGCCCCTCCCGCCGCCCGCGCTCGCGCCGGTCATGGCCTACGGCGTCGCGGTCGCCTCGATCGCCCTGCTGGTCGCGATCCTGGTCGCGCGGTGAGGCCCGGGGACCGGGGGGCGCAGCCGGAGCGGACGGCGCTCGCCTGGTCGCGCACCGCGCTCGCCCTCATCGTCGCCGGGCTGCTGTGCGTGCGGTTCGCGCCGTCGGCGCCCGGCGCGGCCGTCGCGGCGGCGGTCGTCTGCGGCGGCGCCGGACTGCTGCTGCGCCGCAGCCGGGCGAGCCTGCACGCCCGGCGGCGCCGCCCGGCCTCCGGGGGCGCGGCCGACCCGGTCTCCGTCCTGCTGGCGACCGGGCTGGCGATGCTGCTGGCCGTCGTCGCGCTGCTCTTCACCGTCCCCTGAGCCATGCTGGGCGCGCATGGCTGCCCTGCGAAGTCTTCGCTGGTGTCATGGCGGCGCGGCACTTAACGTCGATTCCGCCATGACAAGAATCGCTTTTCTCGGACTCGGCCGGATGGGCCTGCCCATGGCCGGGCGGCTGCTGGCCGCCGGTCACGACGTGTCCGTATGGAACAGGACCTCCGCCAAGGCCGCGCCGCTGGCGGGGGCCGGCGCCGCCGCCGGCGCCACGCCCGCCGAGGCCGCCGCGGGCCGCGACCTGGTGATCACCATGCTCGCCGACGCGGGCGCGGTCGAGGACGTGCTGTTCGGCCCCGGCGGGGCCGCCGCCGCGCTGGAGCCGGGCGCCGTGATCGCCGACATGTCGACGATCGGCCCGGCCGCCGTGCACCGGATCCGGAACCGGCTGCCCGAGGGCGTCGGGTACGTGGACGCGCCGGTCTCCGGCAGCGTCCCGCAGGCGGAGGCGGGCGAGCTGGTGATCCTCGCGGGCGCCGCGGACGCCGACCTGGCCCGCTGCGCGGACGCCTTCGCGGCGCTCGGCACCGTCCGGCACGCCGGGCCGCCGGGCGCGGGAGCGGCGCTCAAGGTGGTGGTGAACAGCGTGCTCGTCGGGAACTTCGCCGTCCTCGGCGAGGCGCTGGCCGTCGCCGACCGGCTCGGCGTCGACGCCGCCTTGGCCCTGGACGCCCTGTCCCGCACCAGCCCGCAGGCCCGGCGGCTGCTGGACGGCCCCGGCCCGCCGCGCTTCACCCTCGCCCTCGCCGCCAAGGACCTCGCCCTCGCGCTCGGCGGGACGGGCCGCGGCGGCGTGCTGTCCGCCGTCGCGGCCCGGACGGAGAGCGCGCTCGCCGCCGGGCTGGCCGGCCACGACCTCACCGCACTCGCAGACCACACCAGGAGAACCGCACAGATGCGCGTCACGCTCGGCAACCCGGCGACCGTCCCGGCGCCGCCGAACCCCGCCTACTCCCACACCGCGTACGTCACACAGGGCCCGATGCTGTACGTGTCGGGGCAGATCGCCCTGGACGAGAACGGCAAGGTGGACGCCCCCGGCGACATGACCCGCCAGTCGGAGGTCGTCATGTCGCTGCTCGAACGCATCCTCGCCGCACACGGCGCGGGCTTCGCCGACGTCGTCAACATCCGCACGTTCCTCACCGACATGGACCTGCGCGCCGAGTACGGGGCCGTCCGGAGCCGGTACTTCACCGGCGCTCCGCCGACCAGCACGACCGTGGAGGTGCCCCGTCTGTTCCACCCGGACGCGCTGATCGAGGTGGAGATCGTCGCCGCCGTTCCGTGACGCGAAGGCCGTGACGGTCAGGGCCGCAGTTCCCCGGCCGCGTCCCGCAGGTCCGCCAGGAACGCGGTGACGGCCGGGGACCTGCGCGCGTGCCGCCCGACCGCCGCGTAGACGGAGCGGCGCGGCCGGCCGGACGCGACCGCGCGCAGCACGACGCCGTCCCGGGCCAGCGCGGACGCCGCCACCGCGGGCACGAGCGTGACCCCGAACCCCTCCGCGACGAGGCCCAGCTTGGAGATCCACTCGGCGACCCGCAGCGGTGTCTGCGGGACGAACCCGGCGTCCTCGCACCGGGCGCGCAGCGCGGCGATCGCCTCCGGGTCGTCGGCGACGATCCACGGCTCGTCCGCCAGCTCGCCCAGGGGGACGCGGTCCCGCCCGGCCAGCCGGTGGCCGCTCGGCAGCGCGACGAGGAGCGCGTCGTCCAGCAGGGTCACCAGGTCCTCGGCGTCGATCGACGGGTGCTTGTGCGTGCTGACCAGGGCGATGTCGAGATCGCCGGCGTCCAGCATCGGCAGCAGCCGCTCGGTCGTCCCCTCGCGCAGCACCGGCCGCACCCCCGGATGGCGGGCCCGGAACCGGGCGAGGGCGCGCGGCACGAGCGCGGCGTTGGCGGTGGGGAAGGCCCCGAGCCGCAGCGTCCCGGTGTCGAGGCGGCGCAGCCCGTCGAGGGCGCGGGCGGTGTCGGCGAGCCGGTCCAGGAGGGCGCGCGCGTGCGGCAGCAGGTACTCCCCCGCCGGCGTCGGGCGGACGCCGCGGGCGCCGCGCGCGAACAGCTCCACGCCGCAGACGTCCTCCAGCGCCGCGATCTGCCGCAACACCGCCGACTGCGTGTACCCCCCGGCGGCGGCGGCCGCGGTGAACGAGCCGAGGTCGGCTACGGCGACGAACGTCCGCAGCAGCACGGGGTCGAGGGCTTCGGCGCGCACCCGTGAAGGATACGGGCGGTCCTCGGTAGGCTCGGGCCCATGCCCGAGACCCGCCCGTTCGTCAGCCTGGCGACCGATTTCGGGGCCGCGTACACGGCGATCTGCGCGGGCGTGATCCACACGATCGCCCCGGCGGCGAGAGTCCTGGTGCTGAGCGACGAGATCACGCCGTTCGACGTCCGGGAGGGCGCGATGCTGCTCCGGCAGGCGCTCCCGTACCTGCCGGTGGGCGTGCACACGGGGATCGTGGACCCCGGCGTCGGGACGCCGCGCCGGCCCGTCGCGATCGAGACCGGCCGCGGGGACGTGCTGGTCGGTCCCGACAACGGCCTGCTGGTCCCGGCGGCCGAGAAGCTGGGCGGCGTCGTCCGCGCGCACGCGCTGGAGAACCCCGCCTACCGGCTGCCGGAGGTGTCGGCCTCCTTCCACGGCCGCGACGTGTTCGCGCCGGCCGCCGCGCACGTCGCGAACGGCGCCGCCGCGGCCGATCTCGGCGCCCCGGTCGAGCCGCTGCCGCTGGACGTCCCGCCGCCCGCGATCGAGGACGGGGCGCTCACGGCCCCCGTCCTCTACACCGACCGCTTCGGCAGCCTGGTCCTCGGCGCCGACCCGGCCGACCTGGCCGCCGCGTTCGGCGAGCTGGCGCCGGGGACCCCGCTGACCGCCTCCTGGTCCGCCGGCGGGGAGGCGGGCACCGTGCGGCTCACGTTCGAGGAGACCTTCGGCGGCGTGGCCCCGGGTGAGCCGCTGCTGTGGGTCGACTCGTCCGGCTGGCTGGGCCTCGCCGTCAACCAGGGCTCGGCCGCCGAGTCGCTCGGCCTCGCCGGCGCGGGCTCCCTCACGCTGCGAAGGGCGGGCTGACCGCCGTGGCGTTCCTCGACGTGGTCGCCTGGGTCCAGGTGTCCGGCGGCCGGATGCTCGCGGTCCGGTCCCGGGGCCGCGACCTGCTGTACCTGCCCGGCGGCAAGCGGGAGCCCGGGGAGGACGACTGGTCGGCGCTGTCCCGCGAGGTCCGCGAGGAACTCGCCCTGGAGCTGGACCGGGCGTCCTTCCGGGAGCTGGGCGTCATCTGGGCGCCCGCCCACGACCAGCCCGACTTCGCCCGGGTGCGGATGGCCTGCTTCACCGCCGCCTACGCGGGCGCCATGACCGCGGCCGGCGAGGTGGACGAGTACGTCTACGTGGGCCGCGGCGACCGGCACCTGCTCGCGCCCGCCGCCGGGGCCGCCCTCGACCTCGCCGAATCGCGCGGCCTGCTCACGTCGTGAGCGCGAGGCCGCTGCCGATCCCGAGGGCCAGGGTGAACAGGGCGGCGGCGACCGCGACGGCGGAGGCGCCGCGCGCGGGGCGCGGCCGTCCGTCCGCCCCGCGGAACAGCGGGACGATCCAACGCAGGTAGTAGAACACGCTCGCGACCGTGTTCACGGCCGCGACGGCGGCGAGCCAGGCGTAGCCGCCGTCCAGGGCCGCGCCGAGCATCAGGACCTTCCCGACGAACACGGCGGTCGGCGGGGTGCCGACGAAGCCGAGCAGGCAGACGACGAGCGACAGCCCGAGCAGCGGGGAGCCGCGCATCAGCCCGGCGTAGCCGGCGAGGCCGTCCCGCCCGCGGGCGAGCACGACCGCGAACGCGCCGAGGTTCGTCACCGCGTAGGCCGGGACGTAGTACAGCAGCGCGGGCTCGGCCAGGTCGGTGCGGCCGGCCATCGCGACGGGGACGAGCAGGAAGCCGGCCTGCCCGACGGTCGAGTACGCCAGCAGCCGCCGCACGTTGTCCTGCCCGAACGCGGCCAGGTTGCCGAGCGTCATCGTCGCGGCGGCGACCACGGCGACGAGCGCGGGCCAGGACGTCCCGGGCGGCAGCGCCTCGGCGCCGAACCGGTAGAGGGCGGCGAACGCCCCGATCTTCGGGACGGTCGTGACGAACGCGGCGATCGCGGGCGGGGCGCCCTCGGTCACGTCCGGGACCCAGAAATGCCCCGGCACGGCGCCCGCCTTGAACAGCAGCCCGGCGAGCAGCGCGACCGTCCCGGCCGCGACCGCCGCCGGAGGCGCCCCGGCCAGCCCGGCCCGCAGGGCCGGGTACGCGGTGCCGCGCCCCACCCCGGACAGGACCGTCACCCCGGCGAGCATGAACACGCCGAGCAGCGCGCTCATGAGGTAGTACTTCAGCGCCGCCTCGGTGCCGGGCGCGTCCTTGCCGAACCCGGCGAGCGCGTAGGCGGGGATGCTCGCCAGCAGGTAGGCGGCGACCAGCACCAGCAGATCGGACGCGGCGCCCAGCACGACCGTCCCGAGCGCCGACAGCAGGATCAGGACGTAGTGCTCGCTCTCCCGGGGATGGCCGCGCACCTGCCCGGCCGCCAGGGCCAGCACGCCGAGGGTCGCGCCGAGCACGGCGATCCGGGTGACGTGCGTGATCGGGTCGACCATGAACGCGTCGAACACCGCCAGGTCGGTGCGGGCCGCCGCCGCGCCGGCGGCGGCCAGCCCCGCGGCGAGCCCCGCCGCGCAGACCACCGCGACGCGCCACTGCCGCTCCCGGGGCAGGAACAGCCCGCCGACCAGCCCGAGCACGGCGGCGATCAGCACGCACAGCTCGGGTGCGAGGTCGGCGGGGTTCTCGTTCATCAGCGCCCCACGAGTGCGGTCACGGCGGCCGACAGCGGTTCGATCGTGTCGAGCAGGCCGCGCGGCGCGACGCCGATGAGCAGCGACAGGAGCAGCAGCGGCAGGAGCGCGGCCAGCTCGGGCCGCCGCACGTCGGTGACCCGCCCGGTCAGCTCGCCGGGCGGCCCGAGCACGGCCCGGTGCAGGACGCGCAGGAACAGCGCCGCCGTGATCAGGATCCCGGTGATGGCGAGCGCGCCGGCCACGGCGGCGGCGGCCGTGCCGCTGCCGATCGTCCCGGCGAAGATCTGGAACTCGGCGATGAACCCGGACAGTCCGGGCAGCCCGAGCGACGCGAACGCCGCGACCGCGGTCAGCCCGGCGAAGGCGGGCGCGCGGCCCGCGATGCCGCCGAACCGGCCGAGGCCGTAGCTCCCGGCCCGGTCGTACAGGACGCCGCACAGCAGGAACAGCGCACCCGTGATGAGCCCGTGGCTGACCATCTGCGTGACCGCGCCGGTGACGGCGAGCCGCCGCGCGGCGGCGTCGCCGGACGCGTACCCGGCCGCGCCCAGCGCCAGGACGACGTACCCCATGTGGTTCACGGACGTGTACGCGACGAGCCGCTTGACGTCGTCCTGCGCGAGCGCGACCAGCGCCCCGTACAGGACGCCGACCAGCCCGACGATCAGGACGACGAGCGCGTAGCGGCGCCAGGCGTCCGGCAGCATCGGCATCGCGATCCGGACGAACCCGTAGGCGCCCATCTTCAGCATGACGCCGGCGAGGATCGCCGACCCGGCGGCGGGCGCGTCGGTGTGCGCGGGCGGCAGCCAGGTGTGGAAGGGGACGACGGGCGTCTTGATGCCGAGGCCGATCCCGACGGCGAGCAGCGTCAGCCCGGCCGGCCCCCCGTGCAGCGGCGGATCGCGGGTGAGCTCGACCATGTCGAACGTGTTGGGGTCGGCGCCGAGGTAGAGCCCGATGAAGCCGAGCAGCAGTACCAGCGACCCCAGGAACGTGTACAGGAAGAACTTCAGCGCCGACCGTGACCGGTCGCCGTGCCCCCACAGCAGGATCACGAAGTACATGCCGACGATCGACAGGTCGAAGAACACGAAGAACAGCAGGAGGTCGAGGGCGGCGAAGAGCCCCAGGCACACGGTCTCCAGGAAGAGGAACAGCACCGCGAACGCCCGCGGCCGCCGCGCCTGGCGCAGCGAGTACACCGCGCAGGCGGCGAACAGCACGGCGGTCAGCGCGAGGAGCGGCAGCGACAGGCCGTCCACGCCGACGTGGTAGCCGGCCCCGACGGACGGGATCCACCGCGTGCTCGTCTCGTACGACGTCCCGGCGCCCGTCCCGTGGGAGACCCACATCCACGTGACGAGCGCGACCTCGGCGAGGGCGACGGCGATCCACGTCCACGGCACCGCGCGGCGCGGGACGGCCGGCAGCGCGACCGCGGCGGCGGCCGGCAGGAAGATCGCGACGGTCAGCATGGGGGTCACCCGGCCAGGAGGGCGACGGCGACGAGCACCGCGAGCACCACCGCGGCCTGGGCGAAGTAGACGTGGACCTGGCCGGTCTGCGGGTACCGGGCCAGCGCGCCGAGACCGCGGGCGGCGCGGCCGATCGCGGATACCGCGCCGTCCACGCGGATCTCGGCCCGGCGTCCGGTCAGGCCCGCCGCCCGCCGGCCGCCCCGCGCGACGCCCCGGACGGCGCCGTCCACGATCCGGTCGTCGAACCGCGCGAGCGCCCGCGCGGCCGCGAACGCGGGGCGCACCACCACGGCGACGGCGGCCCGCTCCAGGTACAGCCACTCCGCCGCCCACGCGGGAGCCGGAACCCGCCGGGCGGCGCCCACCGCAGCGACCGCGACCACCGCCAGGGCCCCGGACAGGACGAGCAGCCGGGCATCGGCCCCGCCGCCGTCCGGCGCCCCGAGCATCCGGTTCCAGGCTCCGGCCACCGCCGGGAGGCCCAGCACGCCGAGGACGCCCGACGCGACGGCCAGTACGACCAGTGGAACCTGCCCCAGGACGGGCACCCGCACGGCCGCGCCCTCGGCGGGACGGAACACCGCGAACAGGGCCTTCGCCGCGTATGCGGCCGACAGCACCGACGCCGCGAGCCCGACCGCGAGCAGCCCCGCGGGGAGGCCGGCGAGCACCGCGTCCTTCGTCACCCACAGCGACAGCGGCGGGACGCCCGCCAGCGCGAGCGCCCCCGCCCCGAACGCGGCCCCGGCGACCCGGTGCCGCCGGGCCGCGCCCCGCAGCCCGTCCAGCCGCTCTGTCCCGAGGGCGCTCAGCCACGCACCCGCGCACAGGAACAGCAGGCTCTTCACCGCCGCGTGCGCGACCAGCTGGGCCGTCCCGCCGCTCACCGAACCGGCCCCCGCCCCGAGCACCATGAAGCCGATCTGCGAGCACGTGGACGCGGCGAGAAGCTGCTTGAGGTCGCGCTGCGCGAGCGCGACGGCGCCCAGGACCAGGGCGGTGGCCGCGCCCGCCCAGGACACCAGCGCCTCCGCCCATCCCGTGGCCGCCAGCAGCGGGTGGACGCGCATCAGCAGGTACGCGCCGGCGGCGACCATGGTCGCCGAATGCAGCAGGGCCGACACCGGGCTCGGCCCCGCCATCGCCCGCGCCAGCCAGAACGAGAACGGGAGCTGCGCCGACTTCCCCAGCGCGGACACCACGATCCCGGCCGCGACCAGGTCCCGCCAGGGGCCGTCCGCCCGCGCCAGCGCGTCGAGCCGCAGCGAGCCCGCTCCGGCGAGCGCGAACCCGGCGGCGGCGTAGAGCCCCATGTCGGCGGCCCGCGTGGTCAGGAACGCGACGCCCGCCGACCGGACCCGGTCCGCGTCCGGCCACACGTAGGCGATCAGCGCGTACGACATCGCGCCCATGACCTCCCAGCCCATCAGCAGCATGAGCAGGTCGGTCGCGGTGACGGTGACCGCCATCGCCGCCGCGAACAGCAGCATCAGCCCGTGGAAGCGGGCGCCGTACCGCTCCCCGGCGGCGAAGAGGAGGACGGCCGCGAGGACGGCGGCCAGGGTCACCAGCAGCACGGCGGACAGCCCGTCCACCGCCGGCCCGGCCAGCCGGATCATCCGGCCGCCCCCCGCCCGGGGGCGGCCGCCCGCACCGCCCCGCCCGCGCCGCTCATCCCTTGAGCTCCCCCGCGTCGTCGGTCGTGTCGACCTCCCGGGCGCGGAACAGCGCGGTGACCACGGCGAAGCCCATCGCCATCTCCAGCGCCATCGCGGTGATCGCGACGAGGATGAGGACCTGCCCGTCCGGCATGGCGGGCGACACCCAGTACCAGAACCCGGCCGCCGCGACCACCACGCCGTTGATCATGAGTTCGAGGCCCATCATCAGCATCACGATCGACTGCTGGGACAGCGCCCCGAACAGGCCGACGCAGAACAGGGCGGCGGCGAGCAGCAGGAACGCCTCAAGCGTCATGGCCGTACCGCCCCCGGTGCGTCGCCAGCACCACGGTCGCGATCATGGTGGCCAGGATCGCGATGCCGATCACCATCATGACCGGCATCTTCGGCCCCATGATCGACTCGCCGAGCGCGAACGCGGGATCGCGGGGCGGGCGGCCCGCGCGCTCGGGCCACGGGATCGCGACGATCCCGGCCGCGAGCGCCGCGAACACCGCGCCCGAGATGGCGAGCGCGCCGCGCCTGTTGTGCAGCATCGACATCGGCATCAGCCCGGCCGGGTTCATCATGTACATGATCATGAACACCGCCATCACCAGCATCTCCATGATCATCATCAGGATGACCAGGACGCCGAGGTAGTGCAGGCCGACGAGCAGCAGCTCGCCCCCGACGCACAGGAAGGACGCGAGCAGCGAGAACGTCGCCCGCGCCATCGAGTCCACGGTGAAGACGGCGATGCCGGACCCGACCGCGGCGGCGGCGAGCACCCAGAACGCGGCGGCCTGCACGGCTCCCCCTCCTTCAGACGACGACGATCCCGACGACGAGCATCTGCAGCAGCACGGCCGGGATCAGCACCGTCCACGCCGCCGTCATGAACCGGTCCATGCGCAGCGTCGGCACCCGCCCCCGCGTCCACACGAGGAGGGCGAGGACGGCGCACGCCTTCACCAGCGACCACACCCGGTCCGGCAGCAGCGGCCCCGCGCCGCCCCCGAGGAACAGCGGGACGGCGGCGGCCGACGCCACCGTGAGCAGCCCGTACCGCCCCGCCAGGAAGACGAGCCGGTCGGGCCCGGACAGTTCGGCCGCCGCTCCCCCGGCCAGGTCGCCGCCCACCGGATGGCCGAACGGCCCCCAGAACGCCATCGCCGCCGCCGAGACCAGGTACACGGCGAACGCGACCGGCATCCAGACCGCGAACCACAGCCCGTCCTGCGCCGCCGCGATGACCCGCAGGTCCAGCGAGTGCGCGCCCAGCGCGGCGGTGATCAGCGCGAACATGTGCGGCAGCTCGTAGGCGAGGCCCTGCGCGAGGTACCGGTAGCCGCCGGCCAGCGCGTACGCGGAGTTGACGCCCCATCCCGCCAGCCACACCGACCCCCATGCGACGACCTCCATCGCGTTGAACCAGACGACGCCGACGTCCGACCCGACCGCCGCCCGGCCGCCGAGCGGCACGACCAGCGCCGCGAGCGCCGCCGCCACCGGCAGCGAGACGACGCCGATCTTCGTCAGCGGCCGGTCGGACGCGGGCGTCACGCGCCGCTGCAGGGTCAGCAGCCGCACGGCCTCCTGGAACGGCGCCGCGGGACGCCCGGCGAAGGCCCCGCTCAGCACCGCCGCCGCGACCGCGAGCACGCCCAGCGCGACGACCTCAACCATCGATCGCCCCGAGGTCGGGATCGAAGCTCGCCACGATCAGCCGCGCCTCGGCGAGCCCGGCCCCCTCCAGAAGCGACGGCAGAGCTTCGAGCGGCTCCGGCGGCCTCCCTTCCGCCCCCTCGATCTCGCGGAGCCACCCCTCGACCCGCGCCCGCACGCCGCCGACGCCGCGCGTCATCCACCGCAGGGCGGGCGACCGCCGGACCCTCCGGACGAACGCCCCCGGCCGCGCCCCCGCCGCGCCCGCCAGGACCTCGTCGCGGAGCACGGCGGCCCGCTCCCCCGCCGCCTCCCACCCGGCGATGCGCAGGAACCGCGAGAGGCTGTCGAGCCGGGCCGGGACCCGTCTGCCGTCCGTCCAGAACGTCCCGTCCGCACGATCGACGACGGAGACCTCCGCCGCCTGGACGACGTCCCCCTGCAATGTCAGATCGACGCGCAGCCCGGCGGGCCAGTACGGCAGCACCGGGCCGAGCGGCACGTGCAGGACGTCCAGCCGCAGGCCGTCCCGGTCGTCCCCCCGGCCGGCCATCTCCGCGTCGAGCCGCAGCGCGGGCCGCTCGCCGCCTCCCCCGTCGCCGTCCAGCCCCCGGACGCGCGGCTCGGGCATGTCCCGCCACACGGTCTCGATGGCCTCCGCCAGCGCCGGCCCCGGTGTCCCGCAGACGACGAGCATGCCCGTCTCCGCGGGGGACAGCGCGGGCCGCCACCGGCGCCGCCGCAGCTCGGCCTCCACCGCGAGCCTGTCCGGCGTCCCGTCGGCCGCGGACACGACGAACGGGCGCGGGTCGCCTCTCAGGCCCATCCCAGCGCCCCCTCCCGCCACGCGTAGAGGACGCCGACCAGCAGCAGCGCCAGGAAGGCGAACATCTCCACCACGGCCTTCACGCCCACGGACGCGACGACGAGCGCCCACGGGTACATGAAGACCATCTCCATGTCGAAGGCGAGGAACACCATCGACACCGCGTACCAGCGCACGTGGAACCGGGACAGCGCGTGCTCGGCCGGGCGGGCCCCCGACAGGAACGGCCCGGCCTCGAACGCCCGCGGCGCGACCGCGAACGACACCGCGTACACGGCGGCGACGGCCGCCCCGACCAGCCCGAGCACCGACAGGACCACGGCGTAGGGCGGCATGGCGGCTCCCGATCGGACGGCTAGTCCGCCTTTACCTGATCACGACGCCCCCGAAACATCTCCTCAGCCCGAGATGTCCACCCCCTCCCGCCGCGCGGCGGCGCGCCGGCGGCGCAGCCTCGCCCCGAGGGTGACCAGGCCCAGCCCGACCGCGTAGATGGCGGCGTTGACCGCCGCGTAGCTCCACGGGACGGCGTCGGCGTCCTTCCCGAACGCCCCGGTTTCGCCGCCGACCCACGCCCTGGTCAGGGTCATGGTCTGGAAGGTGAAGACGAACGAGTGGACGGCGACGTAGGCGAGGTAGGCGGCGACCCGGTCCCGGACCAGGTAGCCGAGCGGGAGGGGCACCAGCAGCATGACGATGAGTTCCATGCCGCTCAGCGTGGACGTCCCGGCGGATCCGCACATCCAGGCGGGCCCTGGAGAAGAAGCACGTGCTGGCACGGATGCGCGAACGCCCTGCCACGCCGCATGATGGCGGGATGCCCGTCCGCGCCGGCACCGCGCTGCGCCCCCGCGTGGCCCTGCCCGCCGGCGTGTTCGTCCTCGGTGCCGCGCTGCAGGTCGCGCTGTCGGCGCGTCCGGAGCAGGGCGACCCCGCGCCGGTGCTCGCGGCGACGCGGACGCGCTGGAGGCCGCCGTCGCGGACCACCGGCCGGACCTCGCCGTCATCGACGTGCGGATGCCCCCGGAGATGACCGACGACGGCGCCCGCGCCGCGCGGCGGCTGCGGCAGACCACGCCGGGCCTGCCGATGATCCTGCTGTCGCAGCATGTGGAGACGCGGCACTCCGTGGCGCTGGTCTCCTCCGGCGGCTTCGGCTACCCGCTCAAGGACCGGGTGCTGCGCATCGACGACTTCCTGGACGCCGCGTGCTGGCCGTGCTCGCCTACGTATCGCGCTGAGGTTCGCGTGTCGTGCTAGGGCTTGCGTGTCGTGCTAGGGCTTGCGTTCGCGGTCGGCCGCGGCGGCGGCGAGGATCATCTCGTCGACGACCCAGCGGGCGCGCGGCGACAGGTCGACCAGCGCGCGCAGCACCTCCGGGCGGATGATGCCCTGCTCGACGTCCCGCTGCAGCGCTTTGATCGTCAGGTCGTCGCCGATCGGCGCGGACTCCCCGGCGAAGCCGAAGAACCCGATCGGCACGCCGAAGAAGGTGGCGAGCGCGGTCAGCGTCTTGAGCTGCGGGTTCTCCTGCCGTCCGGTGCGCAGTTTCCAGACGGTGGTGGAGGAGATGTCCTCCCCGGTGGCGCGCGAGATGGCCGCGGCCGTCTCGACGTTGTTGCGCGGCGGCTCCGCGTCCGCCGGCCACAGGTTGCGGATCAGCCACTCGACCTTCTCGGCCAGTGACGCCCCCGGCGAGATCCCGCCCACCTGCTCACGCATCATGCCCCTCCCCATGTCAGTGATTTTAGTTGACCACATCCGAGCTCATCAGCCAAGGACATGCACCCGGTGGAAGGGCGTGCCGGGCGGCCCGCTCGGTAAAGGGGTGGTCAGGGCGCTCTGATTCCCCATAGAGTTCAGCGTCTTTTTGGACGGCACCGAGGGAGAACGGCGAGTGGATTCCGCACGGATTGACGGCTCCAGCGAAGCGACCCTCCGCGTCCGTTATCGGGATTACGGCATATGGTGGAATGTGCTGCTCATCGTCGTGATCCTCGGCAGCCGGTTCTTCGGGGCGGCGTCCTTCGCCTCCTCTTTCTCATCTGTCGTCTGGGTGGCGGGAACGCTTTTGTTCCTCGTCAGCGGGCTGGTGATGGCGCTGCGGACCCGGCGCGGCCTGACGCTGGACGCCGACGGCATCACCTGGCACCAAGTCGAACTGTTCATTCCCTGGTCCCAGGTGACCGAGGTGGACGTCGACACCAACGTCAAGGGCTCGGGAAAGCCGAACCTGATCGTGCGGACGGCCGAACCGGCCGAAGCTCTGGAGGGGCGGCGGGGGCTGGCCAGATTCGTCATCCGGGCGAGCACGGATCAGTACGGCGGGCCGATCGCCGTGAAGGCCCACCTTCTCGCGGTTCCCGCCGATGCCGTCACCGCCGCCGCGGACCGGTTGCGGCGGTCGGCCGGAGACGTCCGCGACACCCGGCGGGACCGCGCGGCCGGCGCCGCCGACTTCTGGGACACCGCCGGACTCGCCGGGCTCGTCGCCTCGCTGGCCGCGATCGTCATCCCCGCCCTCTTCTAGGCAGGCCGCCTTTTGCCACATCCCGGATTCCCGGGCGGTGCGAGCCGGGCGTCCGCCAGCATGGGCGGCGGCACCCCCTGGTCAAGGAGATTCCCGTTCATGTACCTCAGCGACGACGATCCGCGGTGGCGGCAGCGCAGCGGCGGTTCAGGCCACTACGACCCCGAATGGGTGCCGGGCGATGAGGACCGGGCGCTTCGCTATTGGGAGGCGCTGGACGGCAAGGGCCGCGACATCCTGCGCTACCTCATCCGGCACCCGGGCCGCGAAATCCATCACACGGAACTGGTGAAGGAACTCCGCCTCGATCCGGAAGGGACGAAGAATCCGGCGAACGTGATGGCCGGCTCCCTCACGAGCATGGGCGAGGGGAACAAGGCGGCGGGCCGCCGCTATCCCTTCTCGTGGTGGGAGGGGGACGGCGGCGCCTCATACGGTGTCAAGCCGGAGACCGCCCGCATTTTCGATATCGCGCTGAAGGCCGCCCATGTCATGGAATCTTGCGGCGAACTGGTCGCATTGACCGCGTCCGCCGAAGAGGTGGGGCCGCTCGTCCAGCGCCTGGACGACGTACTCGACGGTGCGGACGTGCGAATGGTGCTGGGCTCCGCATGCACGACCGCGCTCAAGGCCGTCCAGCAGTTCGTCGCCGCTCTGCAGCTCCCCTACCCGGCCGCCCGGGGCTGGACGGAGTTCCTTGAGCATCTCGGCGAGCGCCCGGCCTCGCTGCGGCAATGCATCGTCGTCACCGACGCCTGCCGGCTGCTCAAGCACGAGGACTACGACGTGTGGCGCGAGCTCACCGGGACCCTCCGCGGCGGGCCGTACTGCCTCGGCGGCGGCTGGTTCACGCTGGCCCTCGTCGACGACGAGTACTCGTGGCAGAAGTGGACGCACGGACCCCTCAGCGAGGTACGTCCCCACGATTGAACGGCGCCGCGGCGATGAGTCCGGCGAGCAGGACGGGCCCCAGGGCGAGACTGAACAGCACGTCGGTGAGCCAATGCTCGTCCGCCACCGTCAAGGCGACGGCGGCGGCGGTCCCGGTGACGAGGGCGATGTCGCGCCGCCGGCGCTGCGGCAGGCGGCACCGGACCTCGGGCAGTGCGACGACCAGCAGTTCGAGGATCACCCAGTCCAGGACGAACGCGTTGAGCGTGTGCCCCGACGGATAGGCCGTCCCGTAGGTGAACAGCGTGTCGGTCCCGCCGGCGGGAAACCGCCGGGGTACGGCTGCCTTCAACCCGGACTGCAGCAGCGACAGCAGCACGACGATGGCCAGACTCATGGCCGGGTACCGCAGCGAACGGCGGCGGACCGCCGCGGCGGCGGACAGCGGCGCGATGATCGCCACCAGGACGCCGCGCTGACCGAGCTTGGTGATCGTGTGCACGGCGGCCAGGGTCCCGTCCCGGACGTGCGCGTCGCAGAACTCGTGGATGATCCAGTCGAGCCGCCGGAGCGGGCCGTCGAGCAGCACGTCGGCGGTGACCAGCACCATGACCGCGAACAGCAGCGCGTACCAGCCCCTCGACCCCCACCGCACGCGTGCGGCATTCCCCGTCCGCGGGGTTCCCCACACGTCAGGGGGTGAGGATGGCGCGCCCCCGGACCCGTCCGGCGTCCAGGTCGTCGATCGCGGACTGGAAGTCGTCCAGCCCGTAATTCTTCGTGTGCAGCGTCACCGCGCCGCGGGCGGCGAGGGCCATCAGGTCGCACAGGTCGTTGTAGGACCCGACGAGGTTCCCGATGATGTTGATCTCCGCGGAGATGATGTCGATCGTGGGGACGTCGATGTTCTCCCCGTACCCCACGACGTGGTAGTCGCCGGCCCGCCGCAGCATCCGCAGCCCTTCCGCGGTCGTGCCGCCCTCGCCGACGAAGTCGACGACGACCTCCGCGCCGCCACCGGTGAGGTCGAGCACCTTCCCGACGTGCTCCCCGTCGGCGACGACTCCGTGGTCCGCGCCGATCTCGGACGCCAGCTCCACGGCGTCCGCCTTGCGGTCGACGACGATGAGCTCGGCCGGGCTGATCGCCTTGAGCACCTGCACGCCGATGTGCCCGAGCCCGCCGGCCCCGATCACCACGCACCGGTCCCGCGGTGTCAGCCGCCGCGCCGCCTTCGCCGCCGCGTGGTAGGCGGTGAGCCCGGCGTCGGCGAACGCCGCCACGTCCGCGGGCTCCAGCGACTCGTCGAGTTTCACGACGCTCCGCGCGGACGTCTTCAGGTAGTCCGCGTACCCGCCGTCGGAGTCGATGCCGGGGAACCTGCTGTTCTCGCAGTGGACGTCGTCCCCGGACCGGCAGGCCCGGCACAGCCCGCACGTGACGAGGGGATGCAGGATCACCTTGTCGCCCTCGGCGACGTTCGTCACCGCCGGCCCGACGGCCTCGACCCACCCGGCGTTCTCGTGCCCGATCGTGTAGGGCAGTTCGACGCCGGACTTCTCGGCCCACTGCCCTTCGAGGATGTGCAGATCCGTCCGGCACACCCCGGCTCCGCCGATCCGGACGACGACGTCCAGCGGCCCGTCCACCCCGGGGATCGGAACGTCCGCCATCCGCAGATCCTGGCCGTATCCGACGACCTGCACAGCTCGCATCAGGTGCTCCTCGTGGACGGGGATTCGTCGACGGAGCCCATACCCACGAACGGCGGGCCTGTTCGGCGCTTCGGCCGCAAAACAAAAACCGCAGATCCCAGGATCTGCGGCCGCGTGTACCCCCGAGCGGATTCGAACCGCCGTTACCGCCTTGAGAGGGCGGCGTCCTAGGCCACTAGACGACGGGGGCCGGACATCCGAGCGATCTCCGCCCGGACCTCGCCAAGCCTACCGGACTCCCACCCCCACCTCGAACCAGTTTCGCCCCCGCCCACGACCGCCGAGCAGCCCACCCCAGGCACCACTGACCGCCGATGGTTCCGCGCGTGACATGGTCCATGCCCGGCCCCACGAAAAAAGCCGCTGGCGCGCACAGCCGACGAGTCGGATATCAAGGCATGGTCTTGCACCCAAAGGCTGCTGCAACGATCTCCGTGCGCGCCTGGATGCGGGTGAAGTCTCTTGGACGTCGCACCCAAAGACTCTGCGCGTACGCCCCAGCCAAAGGTTCGGGCGAAGCCCGAACACCGGGGGTTCCAGGGGGTCGCCCCCTGGAAAGACACTGCGGGCCAAGGCGAAGGTGCCGGAAGGCACCGAGCAGGGGAGCCCGCCATCGGGGGTTCCAGGGGGTCGCCCCCCTGGGAAGACACTGCGGGCCAGAGCGAAGGTGCCCGAAGGGCACCGAGCAGGGGAGCCCGCCACGTACCCCCGAGCGGATTCGAACCGCCGTTACCGCCTTGAGAGGGCGGCGTCCTAGGCCACTAGACGACGGGGGCGTGTGTCCGCGTGCGGCGGACGCAGCTGGGGTACCAGGACTCGAACCTAGACTAAGTGAACCAGAATCACTCGTGCTGCCGATTACACCATACCCCAGTGAGGTACGGGCTTCCGTGCCGTTTCCAGCCCGGTCGCTCGCGCCTCGATGAGAATACAGGACCTTGCGAGAACGGCCAAAACGATTGGCCGGAACGGCGGTCAGCGGGTGAAGTCGGGCGGTCCGATGTGGGTCCGGCCCCAGTCGACGAGGGGGCGCAGGCGCCGCCAGGACGTCCGTACCCGCGTGACGACCTCGCCGGGATCGGCGGTCCACGGGTCGGCGGGCCAGCCGGTGTGGGCGTAGAGGGAGCGGTGCCGCAGCAGGTCGAGGCGCGGGTGGTCGGGGGCGGTGCCGCGGGGGCGGGTCTTGAGGCGGTCGCCGGCGATCTCCATGCCGGCGGACCGGAGGTCGTCCACGATGGCCTGGAGTTCGCCGCCGTAGGTGTCGGACCCGGCGGCCTCGCGGTAGCGGCGGAGCTGGTCGGGGGTGGGCGCGTACATGCCGCCCGCGACCATGAGGCCGTCCGCGTCGATCTGGATGTAGAAGCCCTCTCCGGTGTGGGCGCCCTGGTGCGTCTTGTAAGGAGACTTGTCCTTGCTGAACCGGACGTCCCGGTACGGGCGGAAGAGCTTGACCGCGCCGAACTCCTCTTCGAGTTCGGCGCACAGCTCGGTCAGCGGTTCGCGCACATGCCGCTCGTAGGTCTCCTTGCGGGCCGTCCAGTAGGACTTGCTGTTGTCGGCCAGCAGGCCCTCGTAGAAGGAGAACGCCTCGCCGGTGAAACCGCGGAACGCCATGGCTCAGTCGCGCTCGATGACGCGGTTGGTGAGGCGGCCGATGCCCTCGATGTCGACGGTCACCTCGTCCCCGATCTCCAGCGGGCCGACGCCGGCGGGGGTGCCGGTGAGGATGACGTCGCCGGGCAGCAGGGTCATGACCTGGCTGACGTACTCGACGAGGGTCGGGACGTCGTGCAGGAGCAGGGAGGTGCGGGCGTCCTGGCGGACGTCCCCGTTGACGGCCGTGGAGATGGCCAGGTCGGCGGGGTCGGCCTCGGTCTCGATCCACGGGCCGAGGGGGCAGAACGTGTCGAAGCCCTTGGCCCGCGTCCACTGCCCGTCCTTCTTCTGCAGGTCGCGGGCGGTGACGTCGTTCGCGCAGGTGTAGCCGAGGATGACCTCGGCGGCGCGGGACGCGGGCACCTCGCGGCACATCCGGCCGATGACGACGGCCAGCTCGCCCTCGTAGTCGACGCGGTCGGACAGCTTCCGCGGGTAGGCGATCGCCTCGCCGGGGCCGATCACGGCGGTGGACGGCTTGGAGAAGATCACCGGCTCGGCGGGCGGCTCGCCGCCCATCTCGCGGGCGTGGTCGGCGTAGTTCTTCCCGATCGCGATGATCTTGCTGGGCAGGATCGGCGCGAGCAGCCGGACGTCGGCGAGCGGCAGGCGCTGCCCGGTGAACGTCAGCTCCCCGAACGGGTGGGCCGCGATGACGGCGACGGTGTTCTCCTCCACCACTCCGAAGGACATGCCGTCGTCGGTGGAGAACCTGGCGATACGCATGTTCGAGAGCCTAGTACTCCCGTCAGAAGCCGCACGCCCCGCCGTTCAGCTCGCACCCCTTCGGCGTGGACGCGCGCCCGGCCGCGCCGTACTGGATCTCCCACGTGCCGCCGGGCGGGATCGCCGGGGCGCCGTCGAGGTTCCTGATCTCCACCTTCTCGCCGCCGCGGACGAGCCGCGCGCCCCAGATGTTCTTGACGTCCGCGCCGGGTGCGCGGAACGTCAGCTTCCACGTCTTCATGGGGCGGTCGGTGCGGTTGGTGATGACCATCCTGCCTTCGAAGTACCCCTCGTCCTGCTGGACGAGCTGGTACGTGATCCCCTTGCCCCGCACGAGCGGGCCGATCGGTGCGGTGGTCGCCGGCGGCGGCGTGCCGGGCGCGCCCGGCTGCTGCGCGGGCGGCTGCCCCGCCGCGGGCGCCTCGCTCGGCGCGGGCCCGCCGGGGGTCGGTCCGCCCGTCGGCCCGCCGGCTCCCGCCGGCGCCGACGCGCCAGGCGGCGACGGGGGCGACGACGGGGGCGCCGCGCTCCCGCCGTCCGAACCGCCCCTGGTGAGCAGGAGCGCCACGACCGCCGCGGCGGCGACGAGCAGCACCACGCCGACGGCCCCCACGAGGATCAGCGGGCGCCGGGACCGCCTCGGCGGCGCTCCCCCGGACGGCATCACCGGAGCGGTCGCGCCGTGCTGGGGAGCCGGCCCTGACGGCATCGCGAGCGGGAATGCCGGAGCGCCGGCGTCCGTGGACGCCGACTCGGCCCCGAACTGCTCCGTCCACGGCGTCTCTCCCACCGGCGAGGGCGCCGGCGCCGGCACCGCGCCCTGCGCGAACGCCGCCTCCTCCTCCTGAGGAGGGGCGGGCTCGCCGAGCCGGATGTCGGTGACGGTCGCGGACGCCTTCTCCGGCGCATCGCGGGAGGTCGCGCCCGGGTCGTCCGGAGGGTCCTGGGAGGTCGCCTGCGGGTCGTCTTCGGGGTCGTCGGCCGGAAGGTCGCGGAGGGTGACTTCCGGAGCGTCCTCGGGGTCGTCGGCCGGGAAGTCCTGGACCGTCGCGTCCGCGAGGTCGTCGACGACGGTCGAATCGGCCCCGGTGCCCGCGTCCGGCGCGGCGGCCCGGCCGGGAACGCGGAACTCGGCGGTCGTCTTGTGGTCCGGGGGCACGTACCCGGAGTCCTCGCCGCTCAACTCGTCCACCCTCCGCTGTCGTCGATCTCATGGAGTCCGACGACGGGCGAAGCGGTTCGGTTCAGCCCGAAACCGGGAGGTGTCCGGAATGCGTCAGCCGGCCGGCGCGGGCTCGAGCCCGCGCCGCGCGGCCTGCCGCAGCTGCCGGTTCAGCATGTCGGTGATGAGCTCGATCGCGTCCGGACCGGTCGCGTCGAGGGCGCCGCTCAGCCAGCGGGTGGCCTCGGCGAGCAGTTCCTCGGCCGACTCCCCCTCGGGCCCCGCGTCGGCCATCCGCCCCAGCAGCGCGCCGAGGCGCAGCGCGGCGTCGGCGCTGCCCGACTCGGCGGCCCGGCGGTACCAGCCGGCGGCCTGGTCGAGATCGCCCTCGCGCTCGTAGACCTCGCCGAGCCCGAACGCCATGTCAGCCCAGGTGCCGTCCGTCGGACGCCCAAGGTCCTCGGGAGTCCACGGTCGGACGGGCATAGGATCACTCCGGCAGGTCGGTTCGATGGGACGGCATGCAGGAACGCCACGCATGCCGTGCAGGTCCCCATAGTGGACGCTTCAACCGAAATCCGCCACCGCTTTCGCCGCATTTGGCGAAATTTCTGCGTAACCGTACCGATACCGACGGAAACAACGTCGTTCTTTCGAACGACCGGTTTCAGGCGGCCCGGAAGCGGAGCAGGGCGTCCTCGAACCCGTCGTGTCCTGCGTCGACGGCCCGCACCGCGGCCGGCGCCTCCACCGCCCCGCGCTCCAGCAGGTGCGGGACGGAGCGGGGCTCGGGCAGCACGCCGCCGCCGAGCCGGACGGGATCGCGCAGCACGGTCCGCACACCGGGCTCCCCGGAGACGAACTCGCCGAGCACGAACCCCTCGGATTCGTTCCACACGAGGGCCCGGAGCCCGAGCACGAACGTCGCGTCGCGCGGGTTGGCCGGGTCCAGCCAGACCTTGGAGAGCGGCGCCCCCTGGGCTTGGAGCGCGTCGCCGACGCAGGTGACGTAGCCGCGGATGACATCGACGAAGGGATCCGAGTGAGGCAGGGGCCGAAGGCGGTCGATCACTGATTCATCCCTCTCTTCGAGTTCTTTACGAAGTATGAGGGAAGATGATCCTGTTTGTCCCGTTTGGAAGGGAGAAATCTGGCTGAAGGCAGGCCAAATAGCCCCCTTCGCCACACAACTCCCTTCTCTCTCGTCTCTTCGCGGCTCAGACCGCCCGGGGCGGGGCGGTCCGGGGTACGGCTCGTGCGGCGAGCCGCGAGGCGAACTCCGGCATGAGGTACGAGGCGAGCCAGGGAGCGAGGACCGCGGCGCACGCCCCCGCCGAGTAGAGCGCCGTCAGCCGCCCCGGCGCCCCGGCCCGCCGGCCGAGTTCGGCGGTGATGACCAGGACCGCGGCGCCGGCGACCGCCGCCTGCTCGGCGCCGGCCCACGGCTGCCGCGCCGCCGGCGGCACCGGCGTCAGCTGCAGCACCGGGACGGCCGCCGGGCCGGGCTCGTCCACGACCGGCTCGCCCAGGGCACCGGGCCCGGCCGGTCCGCCGAGGCCGGCCCGCCCGGAGTGCCGCGTGATCCGTTGCTCCGGCGTGCTCGACGCCGCGTCCATCCGGTCTTCCACCTCGAACTCTCCTTAAGGTCAGCGGTCCGCTCCGCGGCGACCGGAGGTCATGTTCTCGGCCCGTTCAGCCCCCGGACGGTGACCAGCGAGGGCCAGCGGCCGGTCTCCACCGGCGCGGGCGGCTCGCTGCGGAGATCCGCGTGCCTCGTCCGGAAGCCGATGCTGACGACGTAGAAGACCGTGGCCAGGAAGAGCGCCGTGGGAACGAGGACCCAAAGCATGATCGGGGTCATGGTTGAACCTCCTCCGGGGAGTTCGCGATATCCCTTACATCCAGAACATCCTGCTGCTAGTGTTGTCAGAGTTTTCAGCTGGTGGGACTTGTCCCAACAAGTTGCTATCCAGCTTGTACCCTCTTTTGGGATTGCAAACACATAGGACGGGAAGAACTTGTTCAGAAGTCCGGTTCTGTGCAATGTTCCGCAGGTACGGCGGTCGGTACGAACCGGGACGGGCAGGCCGGAAGGGAGCGGATCCGATGGCTCGCACGACGCCTCTCCGCTGGCGTGATATCGCCGATGACCTGCGCCGGCGCATCGAATCGGGAGATCTCGCGAGCGAGAAGGGCTCGTCCGAGCGACGGCCGCTGCCTCCCGAGAAGGAGCTGGAGCAGCAGTACCGCGCCTCCCGCAACACCGTCCGAGACGCGCTCGCCTGGCTCCGGCAGCAGGGATACGTCGTCTCCGAACAGGGCAAGGGGACGTTCGTCGTACCCGAGCCCGACATCGTCGACGTCACGCTGCGCGCGGTCGAGCTGGGGCTCGCACCCGGCGCCGTGTCGGACGAGTGGTACAACCGCGACGCCGCCATCCCCGCCGACCGGAACGCGACGGTGTCGCAGGTCAAGGTCGAGATCCAGGAGGGCACCAAGGTCATCGCCCGGTACCTGCGGACGAAGAGCGGCTCGGAGTTCATCTCCCGCCACCAGGAGATCTTCCTCGACGAGAAGCCCTGGGTGCTGCAGACCTCCTTCTATCCGCTGGAGTTCGCCACCAGCGGCGCGTCCCGCCTTCTCCTCCCCCGCGACATCCCCGAGGGGGCCGTGGCCTACCTCGGCGAGGCCCTCGGCTATCGCGAGGTCGGCTTCCACGACGAGATCAGGGCCCGTGTACCGGACGAGAACGAGAAGCGGTTCTTCAGCCTCGGCGAGTCGGCGGCCGGCATCGTCTTCGAAACGGTGCGGACCGCCTACTCGGCCGACGGCAACCCGTTCCGGGTCACCGTGACGGTCTGGCCCGCCAACCGCACACGGCTGCACTACAACGACGGAAAGGTCCCCGACGCCGTCCTCAGGACGCCCGGCCTGGCCCCCAACGACGACTCTCCGCCCACGTCCTCGCCGGACGGCGACGCCGGAAGCGGATAGCCGGCCGCCGCCGACCACGGCGGCCGTCACACACCAGTCCATATGCCCCCCTTCCCGACCGGACGGGAGCCTTCGCGCCCCCGTTCACCCGGCCGGGAGGAGGGGTCTTGATCTTTCCGGAGTCAGGAGCACGTGGATACAGACACCGAGGCCCTTCAACCGAGCAGGGCCGCTCATCCCACCTACCCCATCCGCCTGGCCCGGCCGGACGAGATCGACGTCGTCCTGGGGCTCATCGACCACGCGGCCGAATGGCTGCGGAAGAAGAAGACGACGACGCAGTGGGCCGAGCCGTGGCCCAGTCCGGAAGGCCGGGAGAAGCGGGTCTACGAGGCTCTCGCCAACGGCGAGACCTGGCTCCTGTTCGACAGGGGGCGCGCGATCGGCACCGTCTCCATCAAGACGATGGGTCACGAGGAGCTCTGGACCGCGAAAGAGCGCGAGGTCGAGGCCGTCTACCTGCACCGCCTCGTCGTCCACCGGGACTACGCGGGACTCGGGCTGGGCGCCGAGCTGATCGACTGGGCCGGTCGCGAGGGCGCCTCCCAGCAGCGGAACGCGGCACTCATCCGCATCGACGTCTGGACCGACAACAACGCGCTCCACGACTACTACCGCGGCCTGGGTTTCAGGTACGTCGCGACGCGCCGCACCAAGGACAGGACGCCCTCGGGCGCATTGTTCGAAAGGCCTCTGACCACCGCCCGGCCTGGTCGTCCTCAGCGCATCATTGAGGAAGGAGCCGACCTCTGAGGAACCCCCATGGCACGAACCCCCAAGTACGTCGAGATCGCCCAGGATCTTCAAGGCCGGATCGAGGACGGGAGGCTCGCACCAGGGGAAGCACTGCCAGAGGCGGTGCCTCGCTTCCAGTGATCTCCCGCAAGCCCGACGCGCGGGACGGGCTCTTCAACGCGCTGCGCGAACGCTGACCCAGGGGTCGGCGGGGTCAGACGAAGCGGACGAGCATCAGGTCGCTGTCGGGGGTTTCGCGCCAGTAGAAGGCGCCCGGTTCGCGGGACATCTCTTCGATCTCGCCGGCGATGATCAGGGCGCGGTTGATGCAGTCGGTCTTGTTGTAGCCGGTCAGGTACTGGAGGCGCTGGAGCGCCTGGACGGCCTTGCCGGTCAGGTTGACCGTGACGCGGTCGCTCGTCGGGGCGGTGTCGGCGCGGCGGCCGGGATCCTTCGCGTCCTGGGCCTCGGAGGATGCCCGAGAGTCCGTCATGAGCGCTCACTCCAATCCGGGGCGCGGAGCCCGGCCCACCCCCTGCGTTCCGGCGCCTGACCGGAAGCCTCATCCGGTCAGGCGCCCATACAGCCCTCCGTCAGCAAATCCATGCCGGGTGTACAGCATGCACGACAGAGGTTCCCTCGTCTTCGCCGCCGGAAACCTCCGACAGCTCCTCCTTGCCATCAGGTAAGAAGACGTTCACCATTCTAGCAGCAGTCTTCGTATGGCTTTCGTATGTATTTTGAATGCGGAGTGGGGCACGGACGAACACCGGGAGGCTGCGGGCCCTCCCGGGGGAAGGAAGACTCCGTGAGACTGAACCGCTGGGCGGCGCGGCTGCGGGGGCGCGCGGCGCCCACCGCCGGCTCGGGGCCGGTGAACGCGAAGGTCATGACCCCGGTGACGCTCGGGGCCGTGGTGCTGGGGTACGCGCTGGACGGTCCGGGCACCGCCGCGATCAGCGGCGTCCTGGCCTTCCTCACGCTCCCCGCGGTGGCCGTGACGAACGCGGTCGTCCAGTATCTGAAGGCGGACACGCTGCAGGAGACGTCCGGGCCGCCATCGGCGGCGGTGGCGGTGGCGGTCCCGTCCGGGCCGTCCGCCCTGGCACCGGTCTCCGACCTGGTGGTCTCGCGGGAGGCCCCGACGTTCTGGGACGCGCTGACCCCCGTGGAGCGGCGCGACTTCATCGCGCGGGCCCGCCGGCATCTGTACCGCGCGGAAGACGTGCTGTGCCGGGAGGGCGGCGTCGCGGGCGAGGTCGTGGTGATCCTGTCCGGGTGGACGCGGGTGTGGGTCTGGGAGGGGCCCGAGCAGCGGATCATCGCGTTCCGCGGCGCCGGGGAGCTGGTCGGGGAGCGTGCGGCGCTGATGATCCGGGACCGGTCCGCCACCGTGACGGCCGACGGCGACGTCCAGGCGCTCCGGATCGACGCCCACGACTTCGGCGCCTTCCTGGACGCGCACCCGCGCGTGCGGGGCGTCCTGGAGCAGCAGGTCTACCGGCGGCAGATCGAGAAGCCCGGCTTCCAGGCCGTGCGGGGCAACTGCTCGATCCTCATCACCGACATCACCCGGTTCAGCTCGCCGGTGCGCACCGACGCCGACCGCGGGTACGTCCTGGGCGCGATGTACGACCTGATGGGCGAGGCGTTCACCGCGTCCGGCCTCGACTTCGGCCGCCTCTACCAGGAGGACCGCGGCGACGGCGCGCTCGTCGTCGTCCCGCCGACCACGCCGACCGACAAGGTCGTCGACCCGATGCTCGCGCACCTGGCGGCGTCGCTGCGGCGGCACAACCGGCGCGCCGCCGAGGCGACCCGGCTGCAGCTGCGGGCCGCGCTGCACGTCGGTCCCGTGCAGCGCGGCCCGAAGGGCGTGGCCGGCGGCTCCATCATCACGACGCGGCGGATGGTGGACGCCCCGGCGGTGAAGCGGCGCGTCGCCGAGACGGGCGCCGACCTGGCGTTCGTCACGTCCGACTTCGTGTACGACACGGTGATCAGGCCCGCCCCGGGGCTGATCGACCCGAGCCGCTACTCGCGGGTCCGGGTCAGGGTGAAGGAGGCGTCGCTGTCGGCGTGGCTGATGCTGGAGGGCGGCGCGTCCCGGCTCCGCGCCGTGTGACGGTCAGGACTCCGCGACCAGATCCTGGTAATCGGGGTGCTTGCCGATCCACTTCTTGATGAACGGGCACACGGGGACGACCGAGCCGCCCTTGCCGCGGATGTCGTCCAGCGTGCCGCGGGCCAGCGAACTCCCCACGCCCTTCCCCTCGAACGCCGGGTCGACCTCCGTATGGATGAGGACGACGGCGTCGCCCTCCCGCTCGTATTCGACGAAGCCGGCCAGGTCGCCGTCCACCCTGATCTCGTAGCGGCTCTTCTCGGCGTTGTCGGTGATCTCGGTGCTCATGCCCGGGTAAATGCCCAGCGGGCGCGAGAGATTCCCGGTCAGCCCGCGTCGTAGCCGGCGCGGAGCAGGCAGTACGTGACGGCCTCCTCCAGGGCCTGCCAGGACGCGGCGATGACGTTGTCCTCGACGCCGACGGTGCCCCACTCGCGCTCGCCGTCGCCGGACTCGATCAGCACCCGTGTCCGCGCGTCCGTGCCGTGCGCCCCCTCCAGGATGCGGACCTTGTAGTCGACCAGCTCCAGCCGCGCCAGCTCCGGGTAGAGCCGACCGAGCGCGATGCGCAGCGCGTTGTCGAGGGCGTTGACGGGGCCGTTGCCCTCGCCGGTCGCGATGATCCGCTCGCCCTTGGCGTGCAGCTTGACGGTCGCCTCGCTGACCATGGAGCCGTCCGGGCGGCGCTCCACGATCGACCGCCACGACTCGACCTCGAAGTGCCGCTGCCGGACGCCGGTCAGCTCCTCGCGCAGCAGCAGCTCGAACGAGGCGTCGGCGGCCTCGAAGGTGTAGCCGGTGTTCTCCAGCTCCTTGACCCTGGCGACGACGGCCTTGGCCTTCTCGCCGGACAGGTCGTAGCCCAGCTCGCGGCCCTTCAGCTCGACCGACGCGCGCCCGGCCATGCTCGACACCAGCATCCGCATGTCGTTGCCGACGGCGGCGGGGTCGATGTGCTGGTACAGGTCTGGGTCGACCTTGACCGCGGACGCGTGCAGCCCCGCCTTGTGCGCGAACGCGGACACGCCCACGTACGGCTGCTGCGAGCCGGGAGCGATGTTGGTGACCTCCGACACGGCGTGCGCGATCCGGGTCATCTCGGCGAGCTGCGCGTCCGACACGAGGCTCATGCCCCGCTTGAGCTGCAGGTTACCGACGACGGTGAACAGGTTGGCGTTGCCGCTGCGCTCCCCGTACCCGTTCGCGCAGCCCTGCACGTGCGTGGCGCCGGCCTTCACCGCGGCGAGCGTGTTCGCGACCGCGCAGCCGGAGTCGTCGTGGCAGTGGATGCCGACCCGGACCCCGTACCCGACGACCTCGTGGACGACCTCGGCCAGCTCGTCCGGCAGCATGCCGCCGTTGGTGTCGCAGAGCGCGACGACGTCCGCGCCCGCCTCGGCGGCGGTGCGGACGGCCTCCAGCGCGTAGGCGCGGTTGGCCTTGTAGCCGTCGAAGAAGTGCTCCGCGTCCAGGAAGACCCGTTGGCCCTCCGCACGCAGGTGGGAGACCGTGTCGCGGATCATCGCGAGGTTCTCCTCCAGGGTGGTGCGGAGGGCCAGCTCGACGTGCCTGTCGTGGCTCTTGGCGACCAGGGTCACGACGGACGCGCCGGATTCGCGCAGGGCGGCGACCTGGGGGTCGTCGGCCGCCTTCACCCCGGCCCGGCGGGTCGCGCCGAACGCGGTGAGCTGCGCGTGCCTCAGGTCGAGCTCGGTTCGAGCCCGCCTGAAGAACTCGGTGTCCTTGGGGTTGGCGCCCGGCCAGCCTCCCTCGATGAAGCCGACGCCGAGGTCGTCGAGATGCCGCGCGATCGCGAGCTTGTCGGGCACGGAGAGGTTGAGCCCCTCCTGCTGCGCCCCGTCGCGCAGGGTGGTGTCGTAGACGTGGAACGCGTCGCGTTGCATTGGTGAGAACCCCCAGAGGGTGGCGCCAGGGCACAAAAAAACCTCTCACGGACGTGAGAGGTCTGCGCGCCGGCGTTGTCCCGTTAGCTGCCGGCGCGCCAGCCGATAATGACGAGGCTGTTGCGCATGATGCTCTCAGTCTGCCACACGCTTCGCGCGCCTGGGACATCCGTCTCAGATCCTGAGACGGGACGGCCCCGGCGCACGGTGCGCCGGGGCTCGCGAACCCGCAGGTCAGATGATTTTGTGGACCCAGCCGTAGGGGTCGGAACGGGTGCCGTACTGAATGCCGACCAGCTCCTCGCGGAGCCGCATCGAGATCTCGCCGGGCTCGCCGTCCCCGATCGTCCACTCCCGGTCCCGGCCCTTGACCCGGCCGACCGGGCTGATGATCGCGGCGGTGCCGCAGCCGAACACCTCGGTGATCTCGCCGGACGCGCAGCCCTCCTGCCACTCGTCGATGCTGATCTTGCCCTCCTCGGCGGGGATGCCGAGGTCCGGGGCCAGCTTCAGCATCGAGTCGCGGGTGACGCCGGCGAGCAGCGTCCCGGTGAGCGCGGGCGTGAGCAGCCGAGCCTGGGAGCCGGACCCGTAGACGAACATCAGGTTCATCGAGCCGACCTCCTCGACCCAGCGGTGCTCCACCGCGTCGAGCCAGACGACCTGGTCGCAGCCCTGCGCGACGGCCTCGGCCTGCCCGGCGAACGAGGCCGCGTAGTTGCCGCCGAACTTGGCCTCGCCGGTGCCGCCGGGCGCCGCGCGGGTGTAGTCCTGCGACAGCCAGACCGTGACCGGCTTGATGCCGCGCGGGTAGTACAGCCCGGACGGCGACGCGATGACCATGAACAGGAACTCGTTCGCCGGGCTGTTGACGCCGAGGGCGCGGGTCGTGGCGAACATGAACGGGCGCAGGTAGAGGCTGTGGCCCTCGGCGTCGGGGACCCAGTCCTTGTCCGTCCGGACGAGCAGTTCGATCGCGTCCACGAACAGCTGCTCGGGGATCTCCGGCATCGCCATCCGCTTCGCCGACCGGTTCATCCGGGCCGCGTTCATGTACGGGCGGAAGGTGACGATCGACCCGTCCGGCTGCTTGTAGGCCTTGAGACCCTCGAAGAGCTCCTGGGCGTAGTGGAACACCTGCGAGGCAGGGTCCATCGGGATCGGCCCGTACGGTTCGAGTTTCGCGTCGTGCCAGCCGCGCTCCGCCGAGTACCTGATCGTGATCATGTGATCGGTGAAGTGCCGGCCGAAGCCGGGGTCGGCCAGGATCGCCGCGCGTTCGTCGGCGCTCGCGGGCCGCTCGGTGCGCGTGATCTCGAACTCCAGGGTGTCGCTCATCGCGGTTCGTCCTCTCGCGGATCGCCGGGCGGCCCCATCGCCGCTGTGGCTTCCTTAGTCCCTATTGTCGTACTTCGTCTAGTCCTGCTCCTCCACGCGGCGCATACGGAAGACCGGGCGCGCCGCGAGGGGCACACCCGGTCCGGCCGGACAGGCGGCGTGCCCTATCCGGATACTCGCTTGGCGATCGCGTCGCCGATCTGGGACGTGGAGCGGGCGCCGAGCCCGGCGCGCTCCGCCAGGTCGTCCGAGACGGCCTGCTCGACGCGGCGGGCGGCGTCGCCCTCGCCGACGTGGTCGAGCAGCATCGCGACGGACAGGATCGTGGCGGTCGGGTCGGCCTTGCCCTGCCCGGCGATGTCGGGCGCGCTGCCGTGCACCGGCTCGAACATCGACGGGGCGGTGCGGTCGGGGTTGACGTTGCCGGACGCGGCGAGCCCGATCCCGCCCGCGATGGCGGCGCCGATGTCGGTGATGATGTCGCCGAACAGGTTGTCGGTGACGACCACGTCGAACCGCTGCGGCTGGTTGACGAAGAACATGGTGGCCGCGTCGACGTGGACGTAGTCCGTGGCGACCTGCGGGTACTCCTCGCCGACCCGCTTGAGGACCCGCTGGTAGAGGTCGCCGGCGAACGTCAGGACGTTGTCCTTGTGGACCAGCGTGAGCTTCCGGCGCGGGCGGGACGCCGCGACCTCGAACGCGTACCGGACGACCCTCTCGACCCCGTACGCGGTGTTCACGCTCTCCTGCGTGGCGACCTCGTGCGGCGTGCCCTTGCGCAGCACGCCCCCGACGCCCGTGTACGGCCCTTCCGTCCCCTCCCGGACGACCACCATGTCGATGTCATCGGCGGTCACGCCGGCCAGCGGCGTCTCGACGCCTGGGAACAGCTTCACCGGCCGCAGGTTGACGTAGTGGTCGAGCTCGAACCGGGCGCGCAGCAGCAGCCCGCGCTCCAGCGTCCCGCTGGGCACGCTGGGGTCGCCGACCGCGCCGAGCAGGATGACCTCCTGCTCGCGCAGCTCGGCCAGCACCGAGTCGGGCAGCGTCTCCCCCGTCCGGTGCCAGCGCGCGGCGCCGAGGTCGTAGGTGGTCTGCTCGAACGTGAAGTCGCCGGACACGGCGTCGAGGACCTTGAGGCCCTCGGCGACCACCTCGGGGCCGATCCCGTCGCCGGGGATGACGGCCAGACGAATGCTGCGCGAAGCCATGCGCGCACTCTACTGCAAACGTCTCAGTGCGTGGGCTCTCGTCTCACGATCCGGGCAAGAGTCCGCAATCCCCGCACATCCCGCCTCCGGGCACCCGGTAGTACAGGCAGCAGCTCTTCCGGACGAACCCGTCCGGCCCGAACTCCCCCGTCCCGGCCAGCGGCTCCCGCGCCAGCAGCGCCCGCACCAGCGCGGCCCGCGCGGGGTCGGCCGGCCCCACGTTCAGGCTGCCGGCCAGCGCGGAGGCCGCGTTGCCCCAGACGAGACCGTCCGCGAGGTTCACGAAGCCGGCCATGGTCTCTTGCAGGGGCCGGAGATGCCCGTCCACCACCATGGGGTGCACGAGCCCGGCGGCCTCGGCGGCGCCTTCGACCCGCCGTCCACCGGGCTCCGCGAGCCCCAGCGCGATCGGCTCGCCCGGCGCCCACCGCCACCGCAACCCGCTCACGTCGGGGACGATGCCGACCGCCGCCGCGGCGACGACGGGCGACCACAGCCGCGCCGCGAGCCCTTGGAACACCAGGGAGGCCGCGACCCGCCGCTCCCCCGTCCCGAGCCGCTCTGCGTAATCCCCTGTCAGCGCGCGCAACCGCGTGGTGTCGCCGCCGAACGGCCGCCACTCGGGCCCGTCGAGCCCCGCGGTGATGATCTCGAAGTACGGCCCGAGCCGGGCGAGGTCCCGCAGCACCCCCGCGACCTCGGCAGGGGTGACGTCGACCGGCATAAGCCTCAGTGTCACATGCCCGACAGGGCGCTGAGCGGCGAGCGCGGCCGGGCCGGCGCGACGACGCCAGCCGCCGGCCCGGCCGCACGACCACCTCGATCGTCGCGATCGCGTCCGGAGGCGGGTTCGGGCCTGCGAGAACCCGATCGCGGGGCGGACGGCTAGTCGGCGCGCCGGTCCAGGGCGGTCTGCAGGGCGCGGGCGGCTTCCTCTTCGGCGTCGTCCGCGGGCGCGTTGGTCCAGGTCTCGTTCATGGGAATGCTCCAGATTCGCTGAGCTGTGGCGAGAGGGCGGCCGGACGGGCGTTGTTCGCGCGATCCGGCTGGACATCGGACTCACGGCCAGGCAGAGCCTCCGCAGCGGGTGCCGGCCTGCCGATGATCAGGCCCCGCTGCGGCAGCGAAGGATTACCACGAAGCGCCGCATGACTACCTGCGAGATTACCCCCGGTCCGGCGGGGTTGTCCCGACCCGTGGCCGGGAATCTCGTCATTTGAGACAGGTTTGGGGTGGCGTACGTCACGGGCGGGCGCACCGGAAGCGCGCCCGCCCGTGACGGAAGGGGTCTCAGCCCGCGGGGTCAGCCGTCGAGGTCGACGCGGCGGCCCATGTCGGCGCCGACCTCCCGGGTGATGGCGTCGACGAGCTGCGGGGAGATGGCCGAGTCGACGGTGAGCGCGATCAGCGCCTTGCCGCCCTTGACGTCCCGGCCGACCTGCATGCCGGCGATGTTGACCTGCTCGTCGCCGAGCAGCTTGCCGACGGCGCCGACGATGCCGGGGCGGTCGACGTAGGAGAAGAACGCCATGTGCTCGGTCGGGACGAGCTCCATGTTGTAGCCGTTGATCTCGATGATCCGCTCGGCGTGCTTGGGGCCGGTGAGCGTGCCGGAGACCGAGACGACCTCGCCGTCGGCCATGGTGCCGCGGACCTGCACGACGTTGCGCCAGTCGGGGCTGTCCTCGGAGGTGGTGAGGGTGACCTCGACGCCGCGGTCGCGGGCGAGGAGGGGGGCGTTGACGAACGTCACGGCCTCCTCGATGACGTCCACGAAGACGCCCTTGAGCGCGGCGAGTTCGAGGACCTTCACGTCGTGCTCGGCGATCTCCCCGCGGACGACGACGTCGAGGCGGACGGGGACGCCGCCGGCGAGGGCGGTGAAGATGCGGCCGAGCTTCTCGGCGAGCGGCAGGCCGGGCTTGACGTCCTCGGCGACGGCGCCGCCCTGGACGTTGACGGCGTCCGGCACGAACTCGCCGGACAGGGCCAGCTTCACCGAGCGGGCGACCTGGGTGCCCGCCTTCTCCTGCGCCTCGTGGGTGCTGGCGCCGAGGTGCGGGGTGACGACGACGTTGTCGTGGTGGAACAGCGGGCTCTCGGTGCACGGCTCGGTGCTGAACACGTCGATGCCGGCGCCGGCGACCCGGCCGTCCTTGATCGCGAGGTCGAGGGCCTCCTCGTCGACGATCCCGCCGCGGGCGGCGTTGACGATCCGCACGGACGGCTTGACCTGCTGCAGCTCGCGGTCGCCGATGAGGCCGAGGGTCTCGGGCGTCTTCGGCAGGTGGACGGTGATGAAGTCGCTCTCGCGGAGCAGCTCCTCCAGCGTGACGAGCTTCACGCCGAGCTGCGCGGCGCGGGCCGCCTGCACGTACGGGTCGTAGGCGATCACGTTCATGTCGAAGGCGGCGAGGCGCTGCGCGACGAGCACGCCGATGCGGCCGAGGCCGAGCACGCCGACGGTCTTGCCCTGCAGCTCGACGCCGGTGTACTTCGAGCGCTTCCACTCGCCCCGCTTGAGCGCGGCGTGGCCCTGCGGCACGTTGCGCGCGGTGGCGAGGAGCAGCGCGATCGCGTGCTCGGCGGCGGTGACGATGTTGGACGTGGGCGCGTTGACCACCATGACGCCGGCCTTGGTGGCGGCCTCCACGTCGACGTTGTCGAGGCCGACGCCGGCGCGGGCCACGACCCGCAGCTTTTTGGCGTGCTGGAAGACCTCGGCGGTGACCTTGGTGGCGCTCCGCACGATCAGCGCGTCGACGTCGGCGACGGCCGGGAGCAGCTGCTCGCGGTCGCTGCCGTCGGCGTGCCGGACGTCGAAGTCGTTCTCCAGCACGGCGATGCCGGCGGGCGAGAGTTCTTCAGCGACGAGGACGACGGGCTTGCTCAAGGGAAAACAGTCCTTCGGAATGTGAGAGTGGTGTGTGCTGCGTGCAGGTGAAGTCGCGAGTCACCTCGTCGTGGCCCTCGCCCCCGGCAGCCGAGTCTATAACCCGCCGGCCGCGGCGGTTCGCGGCAGGGAGAGACTCACCGGTAACTACCGCTCCGGCCGGATGCGCCCCGTATGTCAGGCCGCGTTCGGTTCCGGCACGGCGGCGAGCACGGTGGCCACCCGCTCGGCGTCGGCGAGGTGGATGTGCGGGACGTCCACGAACACCCGCAGCGGCCCGGCGGGCAGCCCCAGCTCCTCGGCGACGCCCAGCTGCACCTCCCGCAGCGGGATGTACATCAGGTAGCCCCGGTGGACGTTCTGCGACCGGAACATCGCCGTCATGATCAGCCGGTAGCCGCGGATGCGGAACGACAGCGCGGTGAGGGCGGGCAGCCCGTCCGCCGGCTCGCCCGGGATCGTCAGCGAGATCCACGCGCTCGTGGTCCACGGCCTGGCCCGCAGCAGGTCCACCACCCAGCGGATCTGGTCGTGCCCGCCGAGGTCGTGCAGCCGCGGCCAGTACCGCCCGCGGACGACCCGCCGGGTGCGCTCCTGGGCCCGCCGGACCAGCCGCGCCCGGTCGCCGTGCTCGTGGAGGAGGGGGTCCTCCCAGCTCAGCGAGTTGATCTCGAACACCAGCGGGGGCCCCTCGATGATGGGCCCGCCGTCCTCCAGCCCCGCCTCGCCGGCCGCCCACACGTGCCGGAGCACGCCGATCCACGCCTGCCCGCACGTCTCCCAGCGCCGGACGTCCTTGTCCCCTTGCGCCGGCATGTCATGACTCCGCACCGTAATTCAGAGATTTACCTGCCCGCGGCAATGCCGCACCGGAAGGGAATTCCGCGCCGTCCCCGGCCGGTGACCTTCCGTCGTCCTCGATCAGCCTCGCCCAACTCATGCACACTGCCCCAAGACCCGCCACGGCAGCGGTCACAGGGTGTTCGTGCAGGTTCGACCCGCACGGGCCGCGGCCGTCACGGCTTTCTTCAAGTATCAGGCAACGTACCCGAAAACGATAGGCATATTTATCCGAACGGTACCTTCACCGGCATTCTGACCGCGTTGTCGTCCATCAGTCACTGGACAATGCGTCCGGCGATCCCGGCGCGTCCTCACCACGGGTCGGGGACGTCCCGGTGCAGCACGATGTACCCGTCCCGGCGGAAGACCTGCCGGTACCCGGCGGCCTCCAGGCCGGCGACCCGGCGCCGCTGCTCGGCGACCGACCCGAACGGGAACTCCAGCCGCCCGACGCAGGCGACCACCCAGGGCGCGCCGCGCGGCCGCTCGTCCCACAGCAGGACGCGGGCGCGGGACGTCAGCGCGGGCCCGACGCCGTTGGCCGCCTCGACGAGCGCCCCGTCGGGGATCACCGCCGCGGCCGCCGACGCCGCGCGGGCCCGCTCGTTCTGCCGCCACAGCGCCGGGTCGGCCAGGTGCCGGTACGCGAAGAACGGCACGCAGGCGAGCGTGGCGGCCAGCACCCCGGCCATCGGCAGGACGGGCGGGAACCGGCGCGCCGGCCGCGGCCGCCCGCGCAGCCGCGCGGCGCCGTCCGCCGCCGCGAGGACGAGCACGGCGATGACGAACGCGTTGTAGTGGTAGTGCGGCTCCCACCAGTTGCCGAACCGGCTCGCGAGCATCCGCTCGGCCAGCAGCGGCACGGCGGTGAGGGTCAGCGGGGACGCCAGCGGCAGCAGGAGCAGCGGCAGGACGAGCAGCGCCATCGTCACGACCTTCTGCGGCGGGTCGACGAGCACGGCCGCGACGTCCCACGGCCGGGTGAGGGCGTGGACGGCGGCGTGCGGCACGTCCGGGCCGAGCGCGCCGTACGCCCAGTAGTAGTCGTTGTCGCCGCCGAACGCGGCGATGAGCACGCGGGAGCCGACCCAGGCGGCGACCAGCCCGACCGCGGCGTAGGCGAGCCCGGCCCGCCGGTCGCCGCGCGGCAGGAGGTCGCGCAGGCGGCGCCGCTCGCCGTCCCGCTCGTCGGGGCGGGTGAGCAGGTAGAGGCCGAAGCCCGCGAGCAGGAGGCCCATGTCCTCCTTGACCAGCAGCAGCGCGGCCGCCGCCGCGGCCGCCTGGACGCGCCGCCCCGCGTCGTACCGCTCGACGAGGAGCGCCGACAGCAGCGGGACGAACGCGACCTCGTGGAAGTCGAACGCGAGCGCCTCGGCGATCGGCCAGGACAGCGCGTAGGCGCCGGCCGCGCAGTAGGCGGCGCCGGGGCCGAGCCTGCGCTCGGTGTACCGCCAGATCGGCCGGATCGCGAGCGCGAACAGCACGGCCTGCGCGACGAGCAGCGTCTCCGGGCCGGCGTGGATCCAGTAGAGCGGCGCCAGCAGCGCCAGGATCGGCGAGAAATGGTCGCCGAGGACGGAGAAGCCGGGCCCGAAGCCGTTGTGGACGCCCTTCACCATCGCGACCGGGAGGTCGAAGCGGCTGTAGGAGCGGACCGCCTGATCGAAGATCACGAGGTCGTAGCTGCCGGTCCGGAAGGCGTGCAGCCGCATCAGCGAGTACGCGGCGTAGAGCAGCGCGGCGGCCGCGGTGAGCGCGGCCGGCAGCAGGCGGCGGCGCCGGGTGCCTCCCCCGGTGCCTGCGGGAACCTCGCGGGCGGGCCCCTGCGCCACGACGACCTCGGCCACGCGCCGGACGCTACCACCCGCCCGGCGCGCGGCTGAGTTCCGTCCCGCGCGTTTCGCCCGCGCGTTTCGCCCGCGCGAGCGCCATCCGTGACCGCGCGTTTCCCGGTACCCGCGCCGCTCCCGCGGTCGCGGGACACGTCCCGCAGCGAGAGGACGTTCACCGCCGCGCCTGCTCGTCGGTGCTCGCGGGAGCCCCGGCGGGCGCGGAGGGGTCGGGCGGCTCGGCGCCGACGACGTAGGTCTCGCAGTGGTCCAGCCAGCGCACCTCGGCCTCCGCCTGGAAGATCATGGATTCCAGGACCAGCCGCCAGGCGCGGTCGCCCTGGTCGGCGGGGACGGCGGGCGCGTCGGCCTTGAGCCGGGTGAGGTCCTGCAGGGTGCGCAGCGTGGCGGTGCGCTGCGCCTGGACGACCTGGGCGACGTCCACGCCGGGGGCGGTGACGGCCATCGCCAGCTTGATCGCCAGTTCGTCGCGGGGCCGGTCGCTCCGGACGATCGGCGTGGCGAACCACCGCCGGACGTCCTCCTCGCCCGCCGGGGTGATCCGGTAGACGAAGCGGCCCTCGTCGTCGGCGCCGACGCGGGTGACGAGGTCGTCGCGTTCGAGCCTGGAGAGCGTGGAGTAGACCTGCCCGATGTTGAGCGGCCAGGTGGCGCCGGTGAAGGACTCGAACTCGGCGCGCAGCTGGTAGCCGTAGCGGGGCCCCTGGGACAGCAGTGCCAGCAGGCCGTGACGGATCGACATGCCCACCAACTATGCATACCGGGTATCCCCCTGGCAATACCGAGTATGCATCCGGCAGGACACACCGCCGGGATTTCACTGTGCGCGACGGTCCGGACCCTTAACGTGACCGGTGTTCCCGGCCGATCAGGAGAGACCCGTGACCACGGACCGCACCTCGGACCGCACCTCGGACCGCGCCCCCGACCGCGCCCCGACACCGAACAGCCTCGACAGCGTCCTGCGCGACGTGCTGCGCGTCTACGACCACCGCTACCTCGGCCTCGACCGCGCCCAGCGGGAGCGGCTCATGGACGGCACCCGCCGCCTCATCGGCGAGGAGGGGCTGAGCGAGGCCGCCCGCGCCGCCATGCCCGCGTCCGCGCGGCTCCGGGCGTTCTGCATCCAGCACGGGCTGCGCGAGGAGCTGGAGCGGCTGATCCGGGACGAGGTGGAGGGCAGCCCGGCGGGCGCCGTCGTGGTCGGCGGCCGGATCTACGCGATGTACCCGTACCTGCGCGGCGTCCCCAGGCAGGACGCCGACATCACCGCCGAGGTCGGCGTGGAGCACCGGCTCGACGCGGTCTCCTGGCAGGGGCGCAGGGTGCGCATCCGCGGCGTGGCCGCGCTGCAGCGCGTCGAGACGAACCACACCGCCGTGGACGTCGTCCTGCGGGAGCGGACGTCCGGCAAGGAGCACGGCTTCCCCGCCGGCCCCCGCCCGGACGGCGGCCGCGGTTTCGAGGCGGTCGCCGACCCCGCCGCCGTGGAGCCGGGGCGCTGGGACGTGCACGTGGCGGCGACCGCGCTCGGCGTCACCCGCGAGGCGCGCTTCGGCTCCGTCCGCGCCGAGGGCCTGCGGACCGGGCCGCAGCGGCGGGCGGCGGGGCAGAAGGACGTCGCCGTCTACTTCACCAGGGGCGGCCACCTGGCGCTGTTCGTGACCGAGGCGCCCGGCGCCGCCTCGCCCCTGGCCAGGCTGCTGCGCCGGTTCCGCCTCTGACGCGCGCGGGGCGCCCGGACGCGCGGGGCGCCCGGACGCGGGGAGGGGGCGGGGGGGGGCGGGCCCCCGCCCGGCGGGCGGGGGGCCCCCCCGGGGCGGGGGGGGGGCGGTATACCGCCGAGACTATGGGGGGGCGCCGGGCGCGGCCGCGGCGCGGGTTCCCCCTCTGACGCGCGCGGGGCGCCGGCACGCGCGGGGCGCCCGGACGCGCCAAGGCGCGGGGGCGGGCCGCCCCCGCGCCTTCGCGGCGCCGCGCCTCAGCGGAGCGGGCTCAGTCGTTCAGCCAGCTCATCATCGGGCGCAGCTCGGCGCCCGTCTTCTCGATCGGGTGCTCGGCCAGCTCCTCGCGGTACTGCTGGAACTGCTTCTGGCCGCCCTCGAACTCGTCCACCAGCTCCTTGGCGTACTGCCCGGACTGGATCTCGCCGAGGATCTTCTTCATCGCGGCCTTGGTCTCCGGCGTGATCACGCGCGGACCGCGGCTGTAGCCGCCGTACTCGGCGTTGTCGGACACCGACCAGTACATCTTGGAGATGCCGCCCTCGTACATGAGGTCGACGATCAGCTTCATCTCGTGCAGGACCTCGAAGTAGGCGACCTCCGGCTGGTAGCCGGCCTCGGTCAGCACCTCGAACCCCGTCTTGATCAGCTCGGAGACGCCGCCGCACAGCACCGACTGCTCGCCGAACAGGTCGGTCTCGGTCTCCTCGGTGAACGTGGTCTTGATGCCGCCCGCGCGCAGCCCGCCGATCGCCTTGGCGTACGACAGGGCCAGCGGCCACGCGTTGCCGGACGGGTCCTTCTCCACCGCCACGATCACCGGCACGCCGCGCCCGGCGACGAACTGGCGGCGGACGAGGTGCCCCGGGCCCTTCGGTGCGACCATCGCCACGTCCACGCCCTCCGGCGGCTGGACGAGGTCGTAGCGGATGCTGAAGCCGTGGCCGAAGAACAGCGCGTCGCCCTCGACGAGCGCGGGCTTGATGTCCTTCTCGAAGATCTCCCGGTGGTGGTGGTCCGGGGCCAGCAGCATGATGAGGTCGGCCTCCTCGGCCGCCTCCGCCGGGGTGACGACGCGCAGGCCCTCGGCCTCCGCCTTCTCCCGGCTCGCCGACCCCTCGCGGAGCCCGACCCGCACGTCCACGCCGGAGTCGCGCAGGGAGAGCGCGTGCGCGTGCCCCTGGCTGCCGTAGCCGATGATCGCCACGTGCCGGCCCTGGATCACGCTCAGGTCGGCGGCGTCGTCATAGAACATCTCAGCCACAGTGCTGTCGCCTTTCGTTGTTTCCCGTTGGTTCACGCGCTGCGCTCGATAGCCCGCAGCGAGCGGTCGGTGATGGACCGGGCGCCGCGGCCGATGGCCACCATGCCCGACTGCACCAGTTCCTTGATGCCGAACGGCTCCAGGACCCTGATGAACGCGTCCAGCTTGTCACGGTTGCCGGTCGCCTCGATGGTGACCGCGTCCGGCGCGACGTCCACCACCTTGGCACGGAACAGGTTCACGGTCTCCAGGACCTGCGAGCGTGTCTCGGCGTCGGCGCGCACCTTGACCAGGACCAGCTCGCGCTGGACCGACGCCGAGGGGTCCAGCTCGACGATCTTCAGGACGTTGACCAGCTTGTTGAGCTGCTTGGTGACCTGTTCGAGCGGCAGGTCGGCGACGTTCACCACGATCGTCATGCGGGAGATGTCGGGGTGCTCGGTCACGCCGACGGCGAGGGACTCGATGTTGAAGCCGCGCCGGGAGAACAGCGAGGCGACCCGGGCGAGGATGCCGGGCTTGTTCTCCACCAGCACCGAGAGGGTGTGCAGGCTCATCGGGCTCAGTCTCCGTTCTCCCACTCGGGCGCCATGTCCCGCGCGATCTTGATGTCGTCGTTGGTGGTGCCGGCCGCGACCATCGGCCAGACCATGGCGTCCTCGTGCACGACGAAGTCGATCACGACCGGGGCGTCGTTGATCTCCATGGCCTTATTGATGACCTCGTCGACGTCCTCGGCCCGCTCGCAGCGCAGGCCGACGCATCCGTGCGCCTCGGCGAGCTTGACGAAGTCGGGGATCCGCTTCGCCGCGTGCAGGTTGGTGTTGGAGTAGCGCTCGTTGTAGAAGAGCGTCTGCCACTGCCGGACCATGCCGAGGTTGCCGTTGTTGATGACGGCGACCTTGACCGGGATGCCTTCGAGCGCGCAGGTCGCCAGCTCCTGGTTGGTCATCTGGAAGCAGCCGTCGCCGTCGATCGCCCAGACCGTCGCGCCGGGCGCGCCCGCCTTGGCGCCCATCGCGGCGGGGACGGCGTAGCCCATCGTCCCGGCGCCGCCGGAGTTCAGGAACGCGCCCGGCCGCTCGTACTTGATGAACTGCGCGGCCCACATCTGGTGCTGGCCGACGCCCGCGACGTAGTAGGCGTCCGGCCCGGCGATCTCCCCGATCCGCTCGATGACGTACTGCGGGGACAGCGACCCGTCGGCGGGCGTGTCGTAGCCGAGCGGATACGTCTCGCGCCAGGCGTTGAGCTGCCGCCACCAGTCGGTGTAGTCGCCCTTGTTGCCCTGCTCGTGCTCGTTCTGCACGGCGACGATCAGGTCGGCGATGACCTCGCGGGCGTCCCCGACGATCGGGACGTCGGCGTGCCGGTTCTTGGAGATCTCCGCCGGGTCGATGTCGGCGTGCACGACCTTGGCGTGCGGCGCGAACCCGTCCAGCTTGCCGGTGACCCGGTCGTCGAACCGGGCGCCGAGGGCGACCAGCAGGTCGGAGCGCTGCAGCGCGCCGACGGCGCCGACGGCGCCGTGCATCCCGGGCATGCCCATGTGCAGCGGGTGGCTGTCGGGCAGCGCGCCCTTGGCCATCAGCGTGGTGACGACGGGCGCGCCGGTCAGCTCGGCGAGGACCTTCAGCTCGGCGGACGCGCCGGCCTTCAGCACGCCGCCGCCGACGTACAGGACGGGGCGCTCGGCGTTGACGATGAGCCGTGCCGCCTCGCGCACCTGCTTGGAGTGCGGCCGGGTGACGGGCCGGTAGCCCGGGAGCTGGAGCTGGACGGGCCACTCGAACTCGACGGTGGCCTGCAGGGCGTCCTTGGCGATGTCGACCAGGACGGGGCCGGGGCGCCCGGTGCTCGCGATGTGGAACGCCTCGGCGATCGTGCGGGCGATGTCGCCGGCCTTCGTGATCAGGAAGTTGTGCTTGGTGATCGGCATCGTGATGCCGGCGATGTCGGCCTCCTGGAAGCCGTCCGTCCCGATGAGGGAGGACGCGACCTGGCCGGTGATCGCGACGATCGGCACCGAGTCCATGTAGGCGTCGGAGATCGCCGTGACGAGGTTGGTCGCGCCGGGCCCGCTGGTGGCCATGCAGACGCCCACCTTGCCGGTCACCATCGCGTAGCCCTGGGCGGCGTGGCCCGCGCCCTGCTCGTGCCGGACGAGGATGTGGCGCAGCTTCTCGGAGTCGAACAGCGGGTCGTACGCCGGGAGGATCGCGCCACCCGGAATGCCGAACACGGTGTCGACGCCGACGTTCTCCAGGGCGCGCACCAGCGCCTGGGCTCCCGTCATCTGTTCGGTCGTCATGATTCTGCGGTTCCTTGGGGAGTGAGTCTTGGCTCGCCGGGCAACAAAAAACCCCCGCCGCCGTGAAGCGGTCGAGGGGAGGCGCGCAGGACGAGAAGCTTGGTCAGCCTGCGCGCCGACCAAGTACTACGAGGATGGTGGAAGTGCTCTGCACGGGCCTACTTTCGCCGATGTCCGGCCCACGGTCAAATCCGTGGACAGTAAATCTCAGGATATGAGACGTCTGTGGCGTACGTCACCCGGGCAGCGGCAGCGCGACGTCCCCCGGGCGGTTGCGCCCGGCGAGGTTCGTCCGCACCAGCGACTCGACCCGCCCGGCCGCCATCGGGCGCGCCACGAGGAAGCCCTGGCCGCGGGGGCAGCCCATCTCCCGCAGCAGCTCCAGCTGCTCGGGCCGCTCGATGCCCTCCGCGACCACGGTCAGCCCGAGGTCGCTGCCGAGCCGGACGATCGTGCGGGTGAGCAGCGTCCGGGTGTCGTCCGAGCCGAGGCCCGCCACGAACGACGGGTCGATCTTGATGACGTCCACGGGCAGCTGGCCGAGGTAGGCCAGCGAGGCGTACCCCGTGCCGAAGTCGTCGATCGCCAGCCGGACGCCGAGGTCGCGCAGCTCCGACAGCCGCGCCACGTTCTGCCCGGCGTCCTCGACGAGGACCTCCTCGCGGACCTCCAGCGTGAGCGCGCTCGGCGGCAGCCCCGTCTCCTCCAGCACCGCCGCGACCGACTCCACGAAGCGCGGCGCGGCGATCTGCCGGGCGGTGAAGTTCACCGAGACGCCCACGTCCCAGGAGTCGCCGCGCCAGCGGGCGACCTCGCGGCACGCCTCCCGCAGCACCCAGTCGCCGAGCGGGATCATCAGGCCGGACTCCTCCGCCGGGCCGATGAACTCCTCCGGCGGCACCGCCTCGTTCCCGCGCCACCAGCGCAGCAGCGCCTCCACCCCGGTCACCCGGGACGTGGCGAGGTCCACCACCGGCTGGAACTCGACCGCGAACTGCTCCTCGGCCAGCGCCGCCTGCAGGTCGCTGCCCAGTTCGAGCCGCCGGACGACGTCGGCGTGCATGTGCGGCGCGTACACCTCGACGCGCCCGCCGCCGACCTCCTTGGCGCGGGCCATCGCCAGGTCGCCGTTGCGCAGCAGGTCGGCGGCGGTGCGGCGGATCCGGCGGCCCCCGTCCGCGTCGGCCGCGGGCTCCTCCTCGTCCCCGGCGAACGCTATGCCGACACTCGCGGTCAGCACGATGTGCTTGTCGCCGACCTGGTAAGGGTCGGCCGAAAGGACGCGCAGGAGCCGTCCGGCGAGCTCGACCGTGGCGCGCGTCTCACCGTCGTCCGGCGGCAGCTGCACGAGGACGGCGAACTCGTCGCCGCCCCAGCGCGCCACCGTGTCGTCGGACAGCACGTTCGCGCGCAGCCGCCGGGCCGCCTGCGCGAGCACCTGGTCGCCGGCCGCGTGGCCCTCCGAGTCGTTCACCGCGGTGAACCCGTCCAGGTCGACGAACACGACCGCGACCCTGCCGCCGGACGGCTGCCGGGACAGCACCTCCCGCGTCCGCTCCTCGAAGTAGGACCGGTTCGGCAGGCCCGTCAGCCCGTCGTGGAACGTCAGGTGCGCGACCTGCCGCTGCAGCGCGGCCCGCTCGCTGAGGTCCCGCGTCGTGACCAGCAGCCGGGCGGGCGTCCCGTCGGAGCCGCTGTACCGCGAGATCGTCGACTCGGTCGGCAGCCAGGTCCCGTCCGCCGCGCGGACCCGGCACGACACCCGCAGCACGTCGTCGGGGCCGGCGAGGCCGGCCTGCTCGTCCAGGAACTCGGTGAACACCGCCTGGACGTGCGGCACGTCCTCGGGGTGGACGAGATCGTTCAGGGGCCGCCCGAGCAGCTCGTCGGACGTGTAGTGGTACATGCGCAGCGCGCCCGCGCTGGCGTACTGGACGGTCGCGTCGAGGTCGCAGATGAGCACCGCGTCGTTGATGCTCTCCGACAGCGCCCGGAAGTGCTCCTCGCCGGTCTCCACGGCCCGCCGCAGCGCGTCGTTCTCGCGCAGCAGCCCGGCGAGGCGCGCGATGAGGACCAGCGCGGCCGAGCCCGCGGCGATCGAGACGCCGGGCTCCAGGCCGTTCTTCCCGGTGAGGGAGTGGCCGGCGATGAACAGCGCCGCCGCGGCGGCGACGGCGGCGGGCGCTATGCCCGGACCGATCATGCGGCCGCACTCCTCGCCCTCGACCTCCACGCCCTCGGGGATGTCGTCGACGGGCAGGTCCGGGTCGGCGGCCGGGCCCGTCCACGGCACCAGCAGCAGGAGCAGCAGCCCGGCGAGGCGCAGGATGTCGGACGGGTCGTCGCCCGGACCGCCGCCGTCCAGCCGGACGAACGTCGTCACGATGTCGGCGCCCGCGATCGCGGTCAGCGCGCCGTACCCCATCCAGGCGAGCCGCCGGTGCCCGCGGGCGGCGCCGAGGACGAACGGCAGCGCGCCGCACACGAACACGATGTCGATCAGCGGGTACAGCAGTTCGAGGGAGAACTCGGTCGGCGACTCCCCCGACCGGTGGTACAGGGAGCCGAACAGCGCGACCCAGCCGAGCACGAACAGCGCGCAGGCGCAGACGTAGGTGTCGGCGGCGTAGCGCAGCCACGTCCCGCCGTCGCGGGGCAGCCTGATGGGCACGACCAGCCCGGTGACGAGCGCGACCAGCGCGACCAGGTAGAACAGGTCGGGCACCGACAGGGAGAGGGCGCTGCGGCCGGCGCCGTCCGACAGGGCGCTGCCGACCGCGCCGGCGAACCACGACGTGGCGGCGATCCCGAACCAGCGCTGCGACGCCCGCCACAGCCCGCCGGGGACGCCCGGCTCCGCCGGGACCCCGTCCGGCCGCCGGGACGCCAGCAGCAGCGATACCGCGGCGGCGCCCGCCGCGGCGGCCTCCGCCCACGCGTTGAAGGCCCGGCCGCCCCAGCCCAGCAGCGAACCGGCCGCGTAGAGCACGCCGACGAGCGCGGCCAGGGCGACGGGCAGCGCGCGCGGCGGTATCCGCCTGGCGTAGTCGCCGCTCATCGCGCCGTGTCCCTTCCTGCCCCCTGGTGGGGCGTACCGGCCCCCGTGGACGGTGACGCCGCATGCCGGGGGGAGAGTGGGTCCGCGACCCTCGCCGCTCGTACAACGGCCGGGAGGTCGAAGATCGTGCCCCGCGCAGGGTCGGCGCGGAGCGGCGGCGAGCGGACCGGCCTGCCGGGGGGAGCTTGCCCGCCGGGCCGCGTGCCTGGGATCAGCGACGTTGCTGCACTACGGGATCACCGTGTCGCTCAATGTACGTTCGGTAGGTCACGGAGCGATTGAGGCTGAGCCTCCTCCCGGCGACAAACGACCTTGTCGCGGATCCGTTTGGGAGGTCCGAAAACTGATCGTCACCGAATCGGAGACTTGCCCCGGGATGACGCTCGGTGACGGGGAACGACCTGCCCGCCGGATCCGTACTATCTACGGGAGGCGTTCATGCGACTGCACACGATCGTCCTGGTCTCGGCCGCGGTGCTCCTCGCGGGCTGCTCGTCCTCGTCCGGCGGGGACGGTGACGGCGGCGGCGCGAGCACGCCTCCGCCGCTCCCGTCCGGCGCGCCCGCGCGGACGGACGGGAAGCCGCGCACGGTGGCCGCGGATCTGGAGGTGCCGTGGGCGGTGGCGTTCCTGCCCGGCGGCGACGCGCTGGTCACCGAACGCGAATCGGCGCGGCTGGTGCGGGTGGCGCCGTCCGGGGAGAAGACCGCGGTGGGGACGGTGCCGGGCGTGGAGCCGCAGGGCGAGGGCGGGCTACTGGGCGTGGCGGTGTCCCCGTCGTATGCGACCGACCACCTGATCTACCTGTACTACACGGCGGCGTCGGACAACCGTGTCGTCCGCGCCACCTATGACGGGCGCCTCGGCACGCCGGAGCCGATCGTCACCGGCATCCCGAAGGGCCCCAACCACAACGGCGGGCGGCTGAAGTTCGGCCCCGACAAGATGCTGTACATCACCACCGGCGAGACGGGCGACGGCCCTCTCGCGCAGGACCGCGACTCCCTCGCCGGCAAGATCCTGCGCGTCACCCCCGACGGGAAGCCCGCCCCCGGCAACCCGTTCGGCAACCGCGTCTGGACGTACGGGCACCGCAACGTCCAGGGCCTCGCGTGGGACGACGAGGGCCGCCTGTACGCCACGGAGTTCGGGCAGAACCGCTTCGACGAGATCAACCTGATCCAGAAGGGCAAGAACTACGGCTGGCCCGAGGTCGAGGGCGCCGAGGACGGCAAGGGCTTCACGAAGCCGCTGCTGACGTGGACGACCGACGAGGCGTCCCCGTCGGGGCTCGCTTTCGCGGACGGCTCCCTGTGGGCCGGCGCGCTGCGCGGCGAACGCCTCTGGGAGGTGCCGCTGGACGACGGCAAGGCGGGCCGGCCGGTCGCGCACTTCGAGAACGACTACGGCCGTCTGCGCGCCGTGGTGAAGGCCCCGGACGGCTCCCTCTGGGTGACCACGAGCAACCGCGACGGCCGCGGCGACCCAGCACATGACGACGACCGCGTCCTCAGCGTTCCGGTCGGGTGACCGCCGTCCCGCGCCCCTGCCGGGCCGCGGGACGGCGGCCGTGCGTCAGGACGCGCCGAGCTTCTCCAGGATCAGTTCGCGGGCCCGGCCGGCGTCGGCCTGCCCGCGGGTCGCCTTCATGACGGCGCCGACCAGGGCGCCGGCGGCGGCGACCTTCCCGGCCCGGACCTTGTCGGCCACGTCAGCGTTGTCGGCGATCACCTGGTCGATCACCGACGACAGCTCGCCCTCGTCGCTGACGACCTTCAGGCCCCGCTTGGCGACGACCTCGTCCGGCGTGCCCTCCCCGGCGAGGACGCCCTCGAACACCTTCCGGGCCAGCTTGTCGTTCAGCTCCCCGGCGGTGATCATCGCCTGCACCCGCGCGACCTGCTCCGGGGTGATCGGCAGGTCGGCCAGTTCGACGCCCTGCTCGGTCGCGCGCCGCGACAGCTCGTTCATCCACCACTTGCGGGCCGCGGCCGGGTCGGCGCCCTGCGCGACCGTCGCCTCGATGAGGTCGACGGCGCCGGCGTTGACGACGTCCCGCAGCTCCAGGTCGGACAGGTTCCACTCGGCCTGGATGCGCCGCCGCCGCGCCGCGGGCAGCTCGGGCAGCGACGCGCGCAGCTCCTCCACCCACTCCCGCGACGGCGCCATCGGCACCAGGTCGGGCTCGGGGAAGTACCGGTAGTCCTGCGCCTCCTCCTTGCTGCGCCCGCTCGTGGTGCGGCCGGTGTCCTCGTGGAAGTGCCGGGTCTCCTGGACGATCCGGCCGCCGCCGGCGAGCACGCCGGCCTGCCGCTCGATCTCCGACCGGACGGCCCGCTCCACCGACCGCAGCGAGTTGACGTTCTTCGTCTCCGTCCGCGTCCCCCACTCCCGCGCGCCGCGCGGCATCAGGGAGACGTTGACGTCGCAGCGCATCGAGCCCTGCTCCATGCGGACGTCCGAGACGCCCAGGGACCGCACCAGCTCGCGCAGCTCGGTCGCGTACGCCCGCGCGACGAGCGGCGCCTTGTCACCGGTCGCGACGATCGGCCTGGTGACGATCTCCACCAGCGGGATGCCGGCCCGGTTGTAGTCGACCAGCGAGTAGTCGGCCCCGTGGATGCGCCCGGTCGAGCCGCCGACGTGCAGCGACTTGCCGGTGTCCTCCTCCATGTGGACGCGCTCGATCTCGATCCGGTACGTCTCGCCGTCGACCTCGACGTCCAGGTACCCGTCCACGCAGAGCGGCTCGTCGTACTGCGAGATCTGGAAGTTCTTCGGCATGTCCGGATAGAAGTAGTTCTTCCGGGCGAACCGGCACCATTCCACGATCTCGCAGTTCAGCGCCAGGCCGATCTTGATGATGCCCTCGATCGCGGCGCGGTTCGTCACCGGCAGCGACCCGGGCAGCCCGAGGCACACCGGGCACACCTGCGTGTTCGGCTCGGCGCCGAACTCCGTCGGGCACCCGCAGAACATCTTGGACGCGGTCCCCAGCTCGATGTGGGTCTCGATCCCCAGCACCGGCTCGTACTTGGCCAGCGCCTCGTCGTAGTCCATCAGCGTCTCGGTGGTCACTTCGCCTCCGCCAGTTCCGGGGCCTTCGCCAGCAGGGGGCCGCCCCAGCGGTCCTCAAGTGCCCGCTCGACGGCGGCGCCGACGCGGTACACGCGGTCGTCGCCGAGCACGGGCGCCATGATCTGCAGGCCGACGGGCAGGCCGTCCGACAGGCCGCAGGGCACGGAGATCGCGGCGTTGCCGGTGAGGTTCGCCGGGATGGTGCACAGGTCGGCCAGGTACATCGCGACCGGGTCGTCGGCGCGCTCGCCGATCGGGAACGCGGTGGTCGGCGTCGTCGGCGACACCAGGACGTCCACCTGCTCGAACGCGGCTTCGAAGTCGCGCTTGATCAGCGTGCGGACCTGCTGCGCCTTGCCGTAGTAGGCGTCGTAGTAGCCGGACGACAGCGCGTAGGTGCCGAGCATGATGCGCCGCTTCACCTCGGGCCCGAAGCCCTCGGCGCGGGTCAGCGCCATGACCTCCTCGGCGCTGCGGGTGCCGTCGTCGCCGACGCGCAGGCCGTACCGCATGGCGTCGAAGCGGGCCAGGTTGGACGAGCACTCCGACGGCGCGATCAGGTAGTACGCCGGCAGCGCGTAGGTGAAGTGCGGGCAGGAGACCTCGACGACCTTCGCGCCCAGCGACTCCAGCAGCTCGACCGCCTCGGTGAAGCGGGCGGAGACGCCCGCCTCGTACCCCTCGCCGGCGAACTCCTTCACGACGCCCACGCGCAGGCCGTCGACGTCGGCGTGCCGCGCGGCCTCCACGACCGGCGGGACGGCCTCGTCCACCGAGGTCGAGTCCATCGGGTCGTGCCCGCTGAACGCCTCGTGCAGCAGCGCCGCGTCGAGGACGCTGCGGGCGAACGGGCCGGGCGTGTCCAGCGACGACGCGAACGCGATCACTCCGTACCGCGACGACCCGCCGTACGTGGGCTTCACCCCGACGATCCCGGTGACCGCGGCGGGCTGCCGGATCGAGCCGCCGGTATCGGTACCCGTGGACAGCGGCGCCTCATACGCCGCCACGGCCGCCGACGACCCCCCGGACGAGCCCCCGGGGATGCGCTCCAGATCCCACGGGTTCTTGGAGATGCCGTACGCGCTGTTCTCGGTGGACGACCCCATGGCGAACTCGTCCATGTTCGTCTTGCCGAGGATCACGAGCCCGGCCTGCCGCAGCCGCGCGGTCACGGTCGCGTCGTAGGGCGGCCGCCACCCTTCAAGGATCTTGGACCCGGCCGTGGTCGGCATGTCGGTGGTGGTGAACACGTCCTTGTGCGCGATGGGCACGCCGGCCAGCGGGCCGAGCTCCTCCCCCGCCGCGCGCCGCTCGTCCACCTTCCGCGCCTGCGCCAGCGTCGTGTCGCGGTCGACGTGCAGGAACGCGTTGACCTGCCCGTCGACGGCCGCGATCCGGTCCAGGTGCGCCTCGGCCACCTCGACGGCCGACACCTCGCCGGCGGCGAGCAGCTCTCCGAGCTCCGCCGCCCCTTTCCTGACCAGCTCCATCACGCCTCCTCATCCAGGATCCGCGGTACCCGGAAGCGCTGCTCCTCGGCGGCCGGCGCCCCGGAGAGGGCCTGCTCGGGCGTGAGGCACGGGCGTACCTCGTCCGGCCGGTAGACGTTGGTCAGCGGGAGCGCGTGCGAGGTGGGCGGGATGTCCTGCGCGGCGACCTCCTGCACCCGCGCGACCGCGGAGATGATCTGGTCGAGCTGGGCGGCGAGATGGTCGAGCTCATCGTCGCCGAGCGCCAGCCGGGACAGCCGGGCGAGGTGCGACACCTCGTCACGGGTGATGGCGGACATGAGAGAAACCGTTCCTGCGATGAATTGGGTTCACCGCCATCCTATGGGCCGCACCCCCCGCCGCCCGACCGGTTTACGCGGCCATGAGATCCCGGCGCGCCGTTTCATCTCCGCACAGGGGGAACGCTCCTCACGTCCACCCCCGGGACGACGAGAGGAGACCGCCGTGACCATCGGCGGCAGCATCGCCCTGATCATCATCGGCGCGGTCCTGGCCTATGCGGTCAACTACGATCTCAGCGGCATCGACATCCGCCTGGTAGGCGTGATCCTGATGATCGGCGGCCTGATCGGCCTGATCATAGGCATAGTCCGCATAGCGTCCGCCCGCCGCGCCACGCGCCGCCCCGCAGCGCGCGTACGCGAGGAGTACTACGAGGACGACTACGAACCCCGCCACCGCGGCTACTGACCCCCCAGACCGGCGAGCCGGCCGACCACAGCCGCACACCGACCCGTGGCACAAGGCCGGCCGGCTCGCACGGGGTCCCCAACGACAACAACACGCCCGCACGCCCTCGACCCGAGCCGCAGCGCACCCGTGGACCGGTCCTCGGACGAGCACAATTCACACCCTCTTGGACCAAACCCGAGCCTGGCCGCAGACCGAAGCGACCGCCACGGGCAGGCACGCGGAGGGCGCTCTAGCGCCCGGAGCGGGCATGCCCGGCGACGCAGGCGACCGCAGCGACGCCCCACAAACCGCAACAGGCACAGCGACCGCAACAGCGGCGCGAGGATCGCCTGCGTCGCTGACGGGGGGATTGGGGGGTCGCCCCCCCAAATCAAGCAGCAGGCTCCGGTGTTATCTGCGCGTGGCGGCGCAGCCAGTCGGTGGCGGTGGCGGCGTCCATGGGGCGGCCGAAGTGCCAGCCTTGGGCCGCGTCGCAGCCCATGTCGCGGAGCGTTTCGGCGGTGGCGGGGTCTTCGACTCCTTCGGCGATGGAGCGGAGGCCGAGGGTGCGGACGAGGTCGATGATGGAGCGGACGATGACGGCGTCGTCGGGGGATTCGGCGAGGCGGCGGACGAAGGAGGCGTCGATCTTGATCTCTTCGACGGGGAGGCGCTTGAGCCGGACGAGGGAGGAGTAGCCGGTGCCGAAGTCGTCGAGGCTGAGGGGGATGCCGAGGTCGGCCAGGGCGCCGACGGTGTCGGAGGCGTAGGCGGGCTCGTTCATGAGGATCCGCTCGGTGATCTCCAGCTGGAGCGCGGCGGCGGGCAGGCCGCGGGCCAGCAGGCCCTCCTCGATGGTCTCGGCGAGGCCGGTGTCGAGGAGGTCGCGGCCGGAGACGTTGACGGCGACCTGGACTGGGAGGTCTTCGCGCCACCAGGCGGCGGTCTGCGCGAGCGCGCCGGTCACGACGTGGTGGGTGATCGAGCGCATCAGGTAGGTCTGCTCGGCGATGGACAGGAACGCCTCGGGTTCGAGGACGCCCTCGTCGGGGTGCCGCCAGCGGAGGAGGGCCTCCATGCCGACGAGGTGGCCGTCGCGCAGGGAGACCTTCGGCTGGTAGAAGAGTTCGAGTTCGGAGCGGTCGATGGCGCGGCGCAGGTCGCCGAGCATGCTGAGCCGGGCCGGGGAGTTGCGGTCCTTGCCGGGCGAGTAGATCTCGACGCCGGTGCGGGCCTCCTTGGCGTTGTACATGGCGACGTCGGCGCGCTGCAGGAGCAGTTCGAAGTCGGGCGCGTGGTCGGGGAACAGCGCGATGCCGACGCTGGCCTCCATGTCGAAGGACATGCCGTCGAGCCGGACGGGTTCGCTGAGGGCGGCGCGCAGCCGGGCGGCGACCTCGCGGGCGGCGGCCTCGTCGCGGACGGACGGCAGCAGCACGGCGAACTCGTCGCCGCCGAGCCGCGCGACGAGGTCGCCGGGGCGGACGCTGTGGGTGAGCCGGTGCGCGACGAGCTGGAGAAGGCGGTCGCCGGTGGGGTGGCCGAGGGTGTCGTTGACCTCCTTGAAGCGGTCGAGGTCGAGGAGGAACAGCCCGGCGCGGTGGTCGGGCGGGTCGGCGGCCTTGCGGCGGCCGAGGCGGCGCCGGTGCTCCGCGCCGCGGGCCATGGCGAGGGCCTCCTCGGTGCGGACGATCAGCAGCTTGCGGTTGGGCAGCCCGGTCAGCCCGTCGTGCAGGGCCTGGTGCTCGCGCCGGACGGACACCGACGCGTTCATGTAGACCGCGATGAACGGCAGGACGATCAGCGGCACGAACAGGGCGGACCGGTCCATCGCGACGACCATCAGCGGGGCGAGGCCGAGCAGCGCCAGATGGACGAGCACCTGGTAGGCGAGGTCGGTGCGGAGCGCCTTGACCAGCGGGATCCGCGCGTGCAGGGCGACGGCGGAGCCGACGAGGGTGTCGTTGCAGGCGAAGTAGACGGCGCCGGCGAGCGCGATCGCGGGCAGGTCGGAGCCGTGCGGCACCCACAGGTCGGACGGGGTGGCGAGGTCGCCGGACAGGGCGAGGACGAGCTGGGCGGCGGCGAGGCTGAGGGTGTACTGGGCGGCGTTGAAGGCGATCCGGTGCGGGGCGCGGCCGCGGAAGATCCCGCAGGTGACGACGGCGATGGCCTGGAGGGCGGCGGCGATGGGCAGCCCGGCGTACAGCAGCGCGGCGAACGAGAACGTGGTGGAGGTGGTGGCGCCGTTGTTCTCGGTGGAGCCGGGCGTGATGATCGGGCGCAGCTCGCCGAACACGATGAAGCAGCCGAGGATCCAGAACACCGGCGTGCTGACGAGGGCGTCCAGGTCGGCGGCGGTCAGCCCGGAGAACGCGGCCCCGCCGGCCGCGACGCCGAGCAGGATGACCACGACGAAGTAGATCCACAACGGGGAACCACGGCGCGGGGCCGTGTTCCGGGTGTTGTTCGGGTCCTTCATCACATCCTCGGGGGGTTCGGGGGGCCGTCCCCCGGCACCGGAGCGTCCCCGACCTCGGGGGACGCCCCCCGGGTGTTACGTCCGGAGATTCAGGTACAGGTCGTGATGAGAGGGAGGGTACGGCCTCCGCTCAACTTCGCGAAACCGATTGCGTACGTTCCGTTATGCCGTTCCGCACCGCCCGCTCACCGTTGGGTGATTGGAGTGTACCCCTGAGTAATGCGCCGCTGGTGGAACCCCCACGATCACGCCATGTCATTCATCGGCGCGCAAAGTCACGTTTTTGGCCGCATCCGGCCCTTCGGCGAGCAGCACGCGAAAGCCCTCCTCCGCCAGGACCGGTACGCCCAGCTTGACGGCTTTGTCGTACTTTGACCCGGGATTGTCGCCCACGACCACGAATCCGGTCTTCTTCGACACCGAGCCGGACACCTTGCCGCCGAGCCGCTGCACCGCCTCGGTCGCCGAGTCGCGGCTGAACTCCTCCAGCGACCCGGTGATCACGACGGTGACGCCCTCCAGCGGACGCGGGCCGGCGGCGCCCTCGTCCTCCATCCGGACGCCCGCGGCCCGCCACTTGTCGACGATCTCCCGGTGCCAGTCGACCGCGAACCACTTCTTGATCGACGCCGCGATCGTCGGCCCGACCCCGTCGACCGCCGCCAGCTCCTCCTCGGTCGCGTTCGCGATCGCGTCCATCGAGCGCATCTCGCGGGCCAGGTCGCGCGCGGCCGACGGCCCCACGTGCCGGATCGACAGCGCCACCAGCACCCGCCACAGCGGCTGCTTCTTGGCCTTCTCCAGCTCCTCGAAGAGGATCTCGACCGTCTTCTTCGGCTCGCCGTCCTTGGTGGCGAAGAACGACACGACCTTCGGCTCGCCGGTCTTCGGGTCGATCTTGGGCGTGCCGGACTTCGGGTCGAGCACCAGGCTCTTGATCGGCAGCAGCTGGTCGACGGTCAGGTGGAACAGGTCGCCCTCGTTCTTCACCGGCGGCTCTTCCGGCTCCAGCGGCTGCGTCAGCGCGGTCGCCCCGACGTATCCGAGCGCCTCGATGTCGAGGGCGTTGCGGCTCGCGACGAAGTAGACCCGCTCGCGCAGCTGCCCGGGGCAGTACTGCGCGTTGGGGCAGCGGATGTCGGCGTCGCCCTCCTTCTCGTAGGCCAGCTCCGTCCCGCACTCGGGGCAGTGCGTCGGCATCTCGAACTCGCGCTCGGAGCCGTCGCGCAGCGCGGTCACCGGCGCGAGGATCTCGGGGATAACGTCGCCGGCCTTGCGCAGCACGACGGTGTCGCCGATCAGCACGCCCTTGCGCTTGACCTCGCCCGCGTTGTGCAGCGTGGCCCGGTCGACGGTCGAACCCGCGACCTTCACCGGCTCCATCACGCCGTACGGGGTGATGCGCCCGGTGCGCCCCACGCCCACCTTGATGTCGAGGAGCTTGGTGTTGACCTCCTCCGGCGGGTACTTCCACGCGATCGCCCAGCGCGGCGCCCGGCTCGTCGACCCGAGCCGCCGCTGAAGCGAGAACTGGTCGACCTTCACCACGACCCCGTCGATCTCGTACGGGGTGTCATGCCGGTTCTCGCCGTACTCGGCGATGTACTCGCGGACGGCGTCGAGCCCGCCGACGACCTTGTACCGGTCACTGATCGGCAGCCCCCAGCCGCGCATCAGCTCGTACGCCCCGGACTGGCTCTCCGGCTGCTCGCCGCCGCGCCAGGCGCCGAACCCGTGGACGAGCATGCCGAGCGGCCGGTGCGCGGTGACGCGCGGGTCCTTCTGCCGCAGCGACCCCGCCGCCGCGTTGCGCGGGTTGGCGAACGGCTCCTTGCCGGCCTCGACCTGCGCGGCGTTGACCTGCTCGAACCCGTCGACCGGCAGGAAGACCTCGCCGCGGACCTCCAGGACGTCCGGCCAGCCCTCCCCCGCCAGCCGGTCGGGGACGTCGGCGATCGTGCGGACGTTGTTGGTGACGTCCTCGCCGGTGCGCCCGTCGCCGCGGGTGACCCCGCGCGTCAGCCGCCCGTTCTCGTAGGTCAGCGCGATCGCCAGCCCGTCGATCTTCAGCTCGCACAGGTAGCCGGCGACCTCGCCGACCTCCTTGACGACGCGCTCGTCCCACGCGACCAGCTCCTCGTCGCTCATCGCGTTGTCGAGGCTCTGCATCCGCTCCAGGTGCTGGACGGTCCTGAAGTCGGTGACGATCGGCGCGCCGACCTTCTGCGTCGGCGAGTCGGGCGTGACGAGCTCGGGGTACCGCTCCTCCAGCGCGCGGATCTCCCGCATCCGCTGGTCGTACTCCGCGTCGGTGAGCGTCGGCTGGTCGAGGACGTAGTACCGGTAGTTGGCCTCTTCGAGCTCCTCGCTCAGCTCGCGGTGCCGCTGCCGTGCCTCGGTGGGAACGCCGTCGCTCATGGTCATGCCCCTATTGTCGCCAACGGGTCCGACATTACGTCGCGCCTCACGCGGCGGCTTCGTAAAGCATCCGCGCCGTGTCCCGGCAGCGCTTGAGGGCGTCGCGGACGTACCGGGGCGACGCGCCCGCCATGCCGCAGGCCGGGGTGATCACGACCTGTTCCGCCAGCCGCGCGGCCGGGAATCCGAGCCGCCGCCACAGCTCCCGCACCGGCTCGCCCGTCGCCCGCAGGGACGGCAGCGCGGCGTCGGCGGCGGGCACCGCGCCGAGGAACAGGGCCGTCCCGGCGTCGATCGCCTCCCCCACCGCGTCGTCGTCGCGCTCCGGCACCAGCGCCAGGTCGACGGAGACCGCATGGGCTCCGGCGCCGCGCAGCAGCCCGTAGGGGACGTTCCGGGCGCAGCAGTGCACGACCGTGTACGCGCCGGCGGCGTCGATCACGCCGCGCAGGGCCTCCTGCGCGACGGGCTCCTCGATCGCGCGCAGCCGGGAGAACCCGCTGGCGGTCGGGACGGTGCCGGCGAGCGCGGCGGGCAGGCCGGGCTCGTCCAGCTGCAGCAGGATCTCCGCCGCGGGCAGCCGGCGCCGGACGTCCGCGACGTGCGCGGCGACGCCCTCGGCGAGCGAGGCGGCCAGGTCGCGGACGGCGCCCGGGTCCTTCAGCGCGCGGTCCCCGTGCCGCAGCTCGATCGTGGCCGCCAGCGTCCACGGCCCGCACACCTGGATCTTGAACGGCCCGTCGTGGCCGCCCGCGACCTCCTCCAGGGCGTCGAGGTCGCGGGCCAGGTGGTCGCGGGCGCGCATCGTGTCGCGGCCGGGGCGGTCGGCGAACCGCCATCCGGAGGGCTCCACCCGCACCGGCATGTCGATCAGCAGCCCGGCCGTCCGCCCGGTCAGGTCGGCGCCGGGCCCGCGCGCGGGCAGCTCCGGCATATGCGGCAGCTCGGGCAGCTCGCCGAGGACGACCCGCAGCGCCTCCGCCGGGTCGTCCCCCGGGTAGGACCCGATGCCGGTCGCCGTCCCGGCTCGCCAGGGATAACTCGTCACACGGGAGAGCCTAGCGGCGCGGTGATCACACCAGTTCCGCGAGCCGGTCCAGGTAGCGGAGCGTGTCGGGCTCCGGCTCGGTCCGCAGGTTGAACAGGACCTCGTCGACGCCCGCGGCCGCCAGCTCCTCGATCGCCTCGCGCCTGCCCGGCGCCCCGAACACCGTCACCGGCACCCGGCGGCCCGCCCGCTCGCGCAGCTCGGCGATCTTCGCGGCGAGCACGCCGGTGTCGCGCCCGTAGATCGGCAGCCAGCCGTCGCCGAACTCCACGACGCGGTCGAACGTCGTCGGCCCGGCCCCGCCGATCATCACGGGAGGGTGCGGGTCCTGGACGGGCTTCGGGTAGGAGAACACCGGGTCGAAGTCGACGAACTCGCCGTGGAACTCGGCCTCGTCCTTCGTCCACAGCTCCTTGACGGCGAGCACGCGCTCGCGGAGCAGCCGCATCCGCGTCCTCGGGTCGGTGCCGTGGTTGCGCATCTCCTCCCGGTTCCAGCCCGCGCCGACGCCGAGCACCGCGCGCCCGCCGGAGACCAGGTCGAGGGAGGCGGTCTCCTTCGCCAGGATGATCGGGTCCCGCTGGACGACCAGCGCGATGCCCGTCCCGACGCGGAGCCGCTCGGTCACCGCCGCCGCGGCGGTCAGCGCCACGAACGGGTCGAGCGTCCGGTAGTACATCCGGGGCAGTTCCGCCCCGCCCGGCCACGGCGACTCCCGCTTCACCGGGATGTGGGTGTGCTCGGCCAGGTACAGCGACCGGAGGCCGCGCTCCTCCAGCGCCCGCCCGAGGGCCGCCGGCCCGATCCCGTCATCGGTCACGAACGTCGAAACACCGAACTCCACAACACGCCTCCCAATGCTCGCCTACGCGACCATAAGACACCCGGGCCCGATGTGATCCCCCGGGGGGCACGGTACGGCGGAGCGCTCAGCGCCCGAGGGAGGAGAGCCGGGCCACGGAGATCGTGGCCGACGCGAGGACCCGGTCGCCGTCGTACAGCACGGCGGCCTGGCCGGCCGCGACGCCGCGCGCCGGGGCGGCGAGGCTGATGCGCAGCTCGCCGCCGCGCAGCTCGGCCGTGCAGTCGTGGACCTCGCCGTGCGCGCGCAGCTGGACCTGGCAGTCGAACGGGCCGTCCGGCACGTCGCTCAGCCGCACCGGCCGCTCGCCGGTGATCTCGTGGACGTCCAGCTCCTCGCGCGGCCCGACCGTCACGGTGTTCGTGACCGGGGAGATGTCGAGGACGTACCGGGGCCGCCCGTCCGGCGCGGGGGTGCCGATCCGCAGGCCCTTGCGCTGCCCGATCGTGTAGGCGTAGGCGCCGTCGTGCTCGCCGACCCGGTTGCCGCCGGTGTCGACGATCGGGCCCTTCGCGGTGCCGAGCCGCTCGGCGAGGAAGGCGCGCGTGTCGCCGTCGGCGATGAAGCAGATGTCGTGGCTGTCGGGCTTGTCGGCGACCTGGAGGCCGCGCCGCTCCGCCTCCCGCCGGATGTCGGCCTTGGACGTGTCGCCGAGCGGGAACATCGCGTGCGCGAGCTGCTCCGGGGTGCACACGGCGAGGACGTACGACTGGTCCTTGGCGGGGTCGACGCCGCGGCGCAGGACGCCGTCCTCGAGGCGGGCGTAGTGGCCGGTGCAGACGGCGTCGAACCCGAGGGCCATGGCGCGGTCCAGCAGCGCGGCGAACTTGATCTTCTCGTTGCAGCGCAGGCACGGGTTCGGGGTGCGGCCGGCCGCGTACTCGCTGACGAAGTCCTCCACGACGTCCTTGTGGAACCGCTCGGCGAGGTCCCACACGTAGAACGGGATGCCGATGGCGTCGGCGGCGCGGCGGGCGTCGCGGGAGTCCTCCAGGGTGCAGCAGCCGCGCGCGCCGGTCCGGTAGGACCGCGGGTTGCTGGACAGGGCCATGTGGACGCCGGTGACGTCGTGCCCGGCCTCGGCGGCGCGGGCGGCGGCCACGGCGGAATCGACGCCGCCCGACATTGCGGCGAGAACGCGAAGAGTCATGGTGCCTTCGAGGGTACGCGGCGTGGCCCGGTCCGCCGCCCGCATTTCCGCGTACGATTGGGGCCGCTATGGGAATCTTCCGCCGTCCGCGCGAGGCGTCCGCCATCGTACCGCCCGCCATCAGCGAGTTCTGGGAGTGGTGGGCCCAGGCCCGCCCGACGATCGAGGCCTCCCTGGCCGCCGGGCCGGAGCCCGCCGCGGCGGAGTCCGCCGTGCCCGGCGAGGGGCTGTCGGCGGAGACGATCGAGGAGCTGTCCCGCCGCGTCCACCGGATCCATCCGGGGCTCCAGTGGGAGATCGGCGGCGCCGACGACCGGAACCCGTCGCTGACCGTGACCGGCGGCGGCGACCCGGAGCTGCGCGGCGTGACCGAGCGGTGGGCGCGCGCCGCGCCCGCCGGCGCCGCGGCCGACGGCTGGAGCTTCCACCCGGCGCGCCAGGCCGACCCGGAGATGCTCTCCCAGGACCTCATCCTCGGCGACCACGAGTTCGACCTGGAGTACGTCCGGCTGGGCATGCGCGCCGACACCGACCGCGCCCGCGTGCACATCAGCGCCTACCACCCCGACTTCCTGTTCGTCGCCGAGGAGCAGCGGCTCCAGGTGGCGCTGAACGTCCTGTACTGGGCGCTCGGCGAGGACGACGTGGCCCGCTGGATCGGCGAGGTCGCGACCGCGGAGGAGGCGCCGATCGACTCGCTGCCGCCGTCGATGCTGCCCGCGGTCGTCGAGCAGGTCGCCGAGCCGTTCGCCGAGCCCGCCTGGCTGACCGGGGAGGGCCGCACCCCGCGCGGGCACCCGGCCCGCCTCGGCGCCCGGTTCCCGCTGCACCGGCAGGACTACCCGCTCTGCGACCTGCACGTGGCGATCACCGTCCCGTACGCCAACAGCAACCCCGACCGGCTGCCGGTCGAGCCGTCGGCGGGCGCGCTGCGCGCGTTCGAGAAGAAGCTCGCCAAGCTGGGCGACCGCGCGGTCCTCGCCGTCCGGGAGACCGGCGACGGCCTGCGCGTCTTCCACCTGTACGCCGACCCCGACTCGGGCGTCGTGTCCGAGCTCGACCAGCTCGCCGCCGGGTGGCCGGAGGGCAAGGCCAAGGTCGCCTCCACCGCCGACCCCGGCTGGAAGGCCCTCGCCCCGTACCAGCCCTAGCGGGCCGGGCCTCGCGGGTGGTCCTAGCGGGTCGCGTCGACCTTGCGCCAGCGGGCCTCGCAGAAGGAGTACAGGCCGAAGGTCAGGACGCCCGCGGCGACCGCGGCAAGGCCCCACGGCCCGGCGGGGGTGTCGGCGAACTCGCGCAGGGCGCCGTCCAGGCCGCGGGCCTTCCCGGGGTCGAAGGTGACGGCCGCGTGGGCGAGGAAGGCGCCGACGGCGAGGCCGAGGACGCCGCGGGCGCCGTTGCCGACGATCCCGAGCGGCTGGACGACGCGGCGCGCCGCATCGCTCATCTCGGCGGTCTTGAGCTCCTCCAGGAACTTGCGGCGGACGCTGCTGACGATCACCACGGCGCCCCAGACCACGAACCCGGCGGCGACCGCCAGGACGAGCCAGCGGCCGCCGGGCTCGCCCATCAGCCGCGCCGTGAGGGTCTTGGACTGCTGGTCGCTCGACTTCCCGTGGTGCCCGAAGACGAAGGCCAGCGTCCCCGCGAAGCCGGCGGAGTACACGATCCCGCGCGCCGCGGAGGCCAGCCGCTCGGTGGGCTTGTCGCCGTCCGGGACGGGACGCCCGTACACGGCTTCGGCGAACTGCCAGAGGGCGAGGGCGGCGAAACCGGCCGCCATCAGCCAGACGACGACCAGGCCGCCGGGCTTCCCGGCGACGGTCTGCAGCGCGCCCTGCCGGTCGGCCTCCTCGCCGCCTCCGCCGAAGGCCACCTGCAGGGCGATCCATCCGATGAGCAGGTAGAGCAGGCCGCGGGCGACCAGCCCCACCCTCGACATGCGGTGGAACCAGGGGTGTCCCGCCGCCTGTTTGATCCCGTCGCGCACGTCCGTCGTCACGGCCGACGCTGTCCCCGTTCAACGGACGGTCAAACCTGGGCAGATCAGCTGAGACCGGCGCGGCGCGCGCGTTCCACGACCGGGCCGATGGCGTCGGCGAGGGCCTTGACGTCGGCCTCGGTGGAGGTGTGGCCGAGGGTGAAGCGCAGCGAGCCGCGGGCGCGCTCGGGGCTCGCGCCCATCGCGAGCAGGACGTGGCTGGGCTGCGAGACGCCCGCCGAGCACGCGGACCCGGTGGAGCACGCGATGCCGCGCGCGTCCAGCAGCATGAGCAGGGCGTCGCCCTCGCAGCCGGGGAAGGAGAAGTGCGCGTTGCCGGGCAGCCGGTCGGCGGGGTCGCCGTTGAGGACCGCGTCCGGCACCGCGGCGCGGACGGCCTCGATCAGCCGGTCGCGCAGGCCGGCCAGCCGGCGCGCCTCGGCCTCCCGGTGCGCGGCGGCCGCCTGGACGGCGGCGGCGAACCCGGCGATGGCGGGGGTGTCGAGCGTCCCGGACCGGACGTCGCGCTCCTGCCCGCCGCCGTGCAGGAGCGGCACCGGGTCGAGGAACACCGGCTCCTTGGGCTTGGCGAGCAGCAGCGCCCCGACGCCGATCGGGCCGCCGAGCTTGTGGCCGGTGACGGTCAGCGCCTGCGCGCCGCTCGCCGCGAAGCCGACGGGCAGGTGCCCGGCGGCCTGGACGGCGTCGGTGTGCAGGGGGACGCCGCGCTCGCGGGCGGCGGCGGCCAGCTCCGCGACGGGCTGGACGGTGCCGACCTCGTTGTTCGCCCACATGACCGTGGCGAGCGCCACGTCGTCCCCGGAGCCGAGCGCCTCGCGCAGGACGTCGGGTTGGACGCGGCCCAGCTCGTCCACCGGCAGCCAGTCGACCTTGGCGCCCTCGTGGTCGGCGAGCCACTGCACCGCGTCCATGACGGCGTGGTGCTCGATGGCGCCGGCCAGCACGCGGACGCGGGCCGGATCGGCGGCGCGCCGCGCCCAGTAGAGCCCCTTGACCGCCAGGTTGTCGGCCTCGGTGCCGCCGGAGGTGAACACGACCTCGCTCGGCCGGGCGTCGAACGCCTCGGCGATGATCTCCCTGGACTCCTCGACGACGCGGCGGGCGCGCCGCCCCACCGCATGCAGGGAGGACGGGTTCCCCAGCTCGCGTAGCTCCGCCGTCATCGCCTCGATGGCCTCGGGCAGCATCGGGGTCGTCGCCGCATGGTCGAGGTAGGTCACCACGCGGTCAACAGTATCCGCGCCCCCGCTGTTCCCCGCCGCTGCCCGCGCGGTAGCGCGGATGCCGGGGGCCGGGCCGGGAATAGCGCCGCCACCGGGCCGGTTCACCCGGTGTACCGTCCAGCCGGTACAGTGGAGGGGTCATGACGAGGGAAGCGCTGCTGGACGCCGCGGAGGCCGTCCTGTCCGAGCAGGGGACGCAGGCGCTGACGCTCACCGCGGTCGCCGACCGCGCCGGCGTCAGCAAGGGCGGGCTGCTCTACCACTTCCCCACCAAGGAGGCCCTCGTCCGGGCGATGGTGGCCCGGGTCATCGAGGAGTTCGACGACCTGATCGCCACCTACATCGACTCCTACGGCGACGGCGCGCCCGGCGCCTACACCCGCGCCTACGTCGAGGCGACGTTCGAGATCCTCACCGGCGAGGCCCGCGCCTACCGGCGCTGGTCGGCCATCACGGCCGCCGCGGCGGACCCGGAGCAGGCCGAGCCGCTGAACGAGGCGATGCGGCGCTGGCACGGCCGCGACCCCGCCGAGGACCCCGACCCCGGCATCGCGATGGTCGTCCGCCTCGCGGCCGAGGGGCTCTGGGAAGTCGTCAGCCACGCCCCGGGCCTGTACGACGAGCGACAACTCGAAGCGCTGAAACAGCGGCTGCTCGCCCTGCTGGAGCGCTGACCCGGGCCACACGGCCCCCTCCGGGCTCCCCCGAGTCCCGGAGCACTCCCACCACGCGGAGAACCCGCACGAAGCGGCCGTGCAGGAACGCCTGCGCGGCACCACCGGGGTGCGCCCCGCCGAGACCAGAAAGAGGTGAACCATGCTGTTCCGTGCCCGTTCCGGGACGTTCCTGACCTTCGCACTGGCCGGCCTGCTGACCGGGGTGTGGGTGGCGCGCATGCCCGCGCTGGCCGGGAAGTTCGGGACCACCGAGGGCGAGATCGGCATCGTCGTCCTCGTCTGGGGTCTCGGCGCGATCGCGGCCATGCAGGCGCTGCGCGGCGTCATGGCGCGCGCGGGCAGCCGCACGGTGCTGCGGGCGGCGCTGCCGCTGACCGCGCTCTCGTACGCGGCGGTGGCGCTCGCGCCCACCTACGGGCTGCTGCTCGCGGCCGTCGCCCTGTTCGGCATGATGTTCGGGATCACCGACATCGCGATGAACGCGCAGGGCAGCGTCGTCGAGCACGCGTACCGCCGGTCCGTCATGAGCGGCATGCACGCCGGCTGGTGCGTCGGCGCGATGAGCGGCGGGCTGTTCGGCGTCGCCACGGCCGCCGCCGGGTTCGGGTTCACCGGGACCGTGCTGGCCGCCGCGCTGCTGTCGCTGCCCGCCGGCCTCGCGCTCGGCCGCACCTACCTGCCCGACCCCGCCGCGCCCGCCGCGCCCGGGACGGGCCGCAGGGGGCGCCGCATGCCCGCCGCCGTGTACCTCATCGGCGTCCTCGGCTTCATCGCGTTCATGACCGAGGGTTCGATCGCCGACTGGAGCGGCCTGCTCCTGCACGACGAACTGGGCGCCACCGAGGCCGTGGCCGCCGTCGGCTACCCGGTGTTCGAGCTGGCGATGCTGCTCGGCCGGCTGGTCGGCGACCGCGTCCGGATGCGCGTCGGCACCCGCCGGCTGCTGACCGGCGCGGGCCTCGGCACCGCGGCCGGGATGACCGTCGTCGTGCTGGCGCCGAACCCGGCCGTCGCGATCGCCGGGTTCTTCGTGACCGGGCTGGTCGTCTGCACGGTCGTCCCGACGACGATCTCGCTGGCCGGGACCGCCGCGCCGGACCGTCCGGCCGCGGCCGTCGCCCAGGTCGGCGCGATGGGCTACGGCGGCCTGCTGCTCGGCCCGGTCGTGGTCGGCTTCCTCTCGGACGCCACCTCCCTGCGCGTCGGCGTCGGCACCGTCGTCGTCCTCGCCCTCCTCATCGCCGCGGGCGCCCGGTTCGTCCGGTTCCGCCCGGCCCCCGCCGTCGCGGTCCCCGCACCGGCCGAGGCCGGCGACCCGAACGACACCCGGCCCGAGCCCATCGCCGCCTGACCGCCTCGTGGGCGGGGCCGGCGATCCGGTATAACCCCCATGGGTCACGGCGGCTGATGGGGGCGGTTCATGGGCGGTTGGCGCGTTCCGGGGTACAGCGAGCTGCGCGTGCTCGGCGAGGGGGCGCAGGGGCGGGTCGTGCTGGCGCGGCATGACGCGACCGGGCGGCCCGCGGCGATCAAGTACCTCGGGGAGCGGCTCGCGGGGGACGCCGAGTTCCGGGAGCGGTTCCGGGCCGAGGCGGCACTGCTGAGCCGGCTCCGCAACCCCTTCGTCGCCGAGCTGTTCGGGCTGGTCGAGAGGCCGGAGGGCGCGGCCATCGTGATGGAGGCCGTGGACGGCGCGCCGCTGAAGGCGGTCCTCGCCGAGCGGGGGCCGCTGGAGCCGGAGGCGGCCCTGGCGGTCCTCAAGGGGTCGCTGCTGGGGCTCGCCGCCGCGCACGACCTCGGGATCGTCCACCGCGACTACAAGCCCGCGAACGTCATCGTGCGCGGCGACGGGCTGAGCAAGCTGATCGACTTCGGGATCGCCGTGGACGCGGGCGCGTCGGGGCGCTCCGGAACGCCCGTCTACATGGCGCCCGAGCAGTGGCGGGACGAGCCCGCCTCCCCCGCCACCGACGTGTACGCGGCGACGTGCGTGTTCTTCGAGTGCGTGACGGGACGCCGCCCCTACGCCGCCGCGGACGGGGCCGGGCTCATGGGCCTGCACCTCACGGCGCCCGTCCCGGCCGGGGACGTCCCCGAGCCGCTGCGCCCGCTGATCGAGCGCGGCATGGCCAAGAACCCGTGGGACCGCCCGATGGGGGCCGCGGCGTTCGTCGCCGAGCTGGAGTCGGTCGCGGCGGGGGCGTACGGGGCCGACTGGGAGGGGCGCGGCGTCCGCACGCTCGCGGGCGCGGCCGCCGCGCTGTCGATGCTGTTCCCGCTCACCGCGCTCGCCCTCGGCCCGGGCGGCGCCGCCGGAGCCGGGGCGGCGGGCGCGGGCGCCGCGGGCGCCGGGACGGCGGGCGCGGCCGGGGCCGGGGGTGCGGGCAGGAGACCTCGACGACC